>JYNY01000496.1 GCA_000954095.1 Candidatus Omnitrophus magneticus
TTGTAGGCGCACCATTTGATGAGGTGCGTCAAGAATTTTTTTAAGCCTTTTAGCCAGAGAGATTCGCATTATTCGCTATGACGAAATGCAGTTTTTCGGTTTAAGGTCATCGCAAATAGTTCCCATTCCTGATTTTGTTTCTGACGGAAAATTATAAACACCTAATATTTCTCGTTTAAAATCTTTCCTTAATCCTAAAATAACATAATATGCTTCTTTGCTTACACTGCCTCCTCGTCTAGTTGATAA
>JYNY01000497.1 GCA_000954095.1 Candidatus Omnitrophus magneticus
ATAGAATTTATGAATTAACCGGAGGCCAGCCGTGGCTGGTAAACGCTATAGCGAGAGAAATAGTAGTAAAAATATTAAACGAAGATTTTACAAAAAAAATAACTCTAGCGCATGTTGAATCCGCGAAAGAAAATATAATACAAAGACGCGACACGCATTTAGATAGTTTAATAGATAAACTGAAAGAGGAGCGGGTAAAAAATATAGTAAGCGCTATTATAAATGGAGACGGAGTTTTGTTTGACAACTATGACGATTCGCTTCTATATTGCCGAGATTTAGGGATTATAAGCGAAACAAAACCTATAAGAATAGCTAATGAAATATACCGAGAAATAATTCCGAGAGTTTTAAATAGAAATTTGCAGGATAGTATTGAAGAAGAATGCTAAACTCAATGGTACATAAAATCCAACGGTAAACTTGATATGGATAAATTATTAAAAGCTTTTCAAGAATTTTACAGTGAAAATTCTGAAGTTTGGCTTGAAAGATTTGATTATAAAGAAGCAGGCCCGCATTTACTTTTAATGGCGTTTTTGCAGAGAGTAATAAACGGCGGCGGCAGGATAAATCGCGAAATGGCAGTTGGAACAGGACGAACTGATTTACTTATAGAATTTAACGGAGATAAATTTGTTTTAGAATTAAAGTTAAAAAGAATGCCGTCCGCGAGACAAAAAGGCTTAGATCAAATCTCCCGCTATCTAGACACCCTCGGCATGACTAAAGGATATCTTATTTTATTTGAAATAAAACCTTCCAGTATTATTCCATGGGAAACCCGCGTTAAATGGGAAGATATTTCTCATCAGAATAAAAATATTACTATCGTGGAAATGTGAGACAACTTGTTGTTTGATTTATAAATAAAAATAAAATTGGAGGAAATTTTAAAATGAAAAGTAAACGATATTTTAATACAACTGGTTTTTGTATGCCTGAAAGACATTATATGGTTGACCCTTTGCGCAACCAAAAAATCATATTCGATTTAATAGAGAAGACGCAGTACTTCACAATCCACGCGCCAAGGCAGACAGGAAAGACTACGCTTTTACATGAATTAGCGCATAGATTAAATAAAGAAGGAAATTATATTTCAGTAGTGTTTTCGGTAGAGTCCGCGGGGTATCGGTCTATAACTGAAGAAACCGCGAATTTAAAAATAATAAATTCTCTTTATGAATCATGCGAGTTATTTATTTCTAAGGAGTTATGGCCGAAAAAGTCGCTAGCAGATGAAAAGTGTTCTTTACAGACTTATTTAAATAATTGGGCGGGTTCTCAAAAAAAACCAATAGTTTTATTATTAGACGAAATAGATTCGTTATATGATGACGTATTAGTATCAGTGCTAAGACAACTACGTAATGGTTTTCAAGGAAGGCCAAAACATTTTCCATCAACCATAGCTTTAGTGGGATTAAGAGATGTTCGGGAATATAAAACAAAAGTCCGTCCGAGTGAAGTGTCTCTAGGCTCCGGTTCGCCCTTTAATATAAAAGCGGAATCAATTCTTTTAGGAACATGGACAAAAGAAGAAATAGCTGAATTATACAGTCAGCACACAAAAGATACAGGGCAGATATTTTCAAAAAAAGTAATAGATAGAATCTATGAATTAACCGGAGGCCAGCCGTGGCTGGTAAACGCGGTAGCGAATGAAATAGTGGAGAAAATATTAAAAAGTGATTACACAAAAAAAATAACACTCGCTCACGCGGAAGAGGCGAAAGAAAATCTAATCGCGCGCAGAGACACGCATTTAGATAGTTTATTAGATAAACTGAAAGAACCCAGAGTTAAAAACATTGTCAGTGCTATTATAAACGGCGATTCTCTTGTGTATGACAACTTCAATGATGATCTTAGGTATGTTATAGATTTAGGAATTATCCGCAAAGAAAAATATGACATAATTTTTTCAAATGAAATATACCGAGAAATAATTCCTAGAGTTTTAAACTTTTCTATGCAAGAAAACATTAGAGAAGAAGGCATGACTTCTTGTTACATAAAACCTGACGCTAAGCTTGATATGGATAAACTATTAAAAGCGTTTCAAAAATTTTATCGCCGTAATAGTGAACATTGGCTAGAAAGATTTGATTATAAAGAAGCTGGACACGGGCTTCTTTTAATGGCCTTTTTGCAGAGAGTAATCAATGGAGGCGGCAGAATTGATCGTGAAATGGCGGTTGGCCGAGGACGAACAGATTTAACCATTGAATTCGCCGGCGAAACCTTTGTTTTGGAACTAAAATTAAAAAGAGACAGCGATAGTAAAGAAGATGGCCTCGACCAAATTTCACGCTACCTTGACACACTCGGCATGACAAAAGGGTATCTTATTTTATTTGAAATAAAACCTTCCAGTATTATTCCATGGGAAACCCGCGTTAAATGGGAAAATGTTTCTCATCAGAATAAAAAAATTACTGTTGTGGAAATGTGAGATAGCTTATCGTTTGATTTATAAATAAACATGGAATGAATATGGAGGATTTTAAAAAATGAAAAGTAAACGATATTTTAATACAACTGGTTTTTGTATGCCTGAAAGACATTATATGATTGACCCTTTGCGCAACCAAAAAATCATATTCGATTTAATAGAGAAGACGCAATACTTCACAATCCACGCGCCGAGGCAGACTGGGAAAACAACACTTTTACATGAATTGGCGCATAGATTAAATAAAGAAGGAAATTATATTTCAGTAGTGTTTTCCGTAGAGTCCGCGGGGTATAGGTCTATAACTGAAGAAATCGCGAATAAAAAAATTATTAATTCTCTTTACAGTTCAAGCGGCCAATATCTCAATAAAAAAAATTGTCCAATCCCGCCTGAAAAATATACTAAAGATTTAACATTAGAAAATTACTTAATAGATTGGGCTATTTCTCAAACTAAACCAATAGTTTTATTATTGGATGAAATAGATTCATTATATGACGATGTTTTAGTGTCAGTTCTTAGGCAGTTACGAAATGGATTTCAAATAAGACCAAAACGATTTCCTTCAACCGTGGCGCTTGTGGGATTAAGAGATGTTCGGGAATACAAAACAAAAGTTCGTCCGAGTGAAGTGTCTCTAGGCTCAGGCTCGCCCTTTAATATCAAAGCTGAATCAATTCTTTTGGGAACATTCACAAAAGAAGAAATAACTGAATTATACAGTCAGCACACAAAAGATACAGGGCAGATATTTTTAAAAGAAGTAGTAGATAGAATTTATGAATTAACCGGAGGCCAGCCGTGGCTGGTAAACGCTATAGCGAGAGAAATAGTAGTAAAAATATTAAACGAAGATTTTACAAAAAAAATAACTCTAGATCATGTTGAATCCGCGAAAGAAAATATAATACAAAGACGCGACACGCATTTAGATAGTTTATTAGATAAACTTAAAGAATCCAGAGTTAAAAATATTGTCAGTGCTATTATAAACGGCGATTCTCTTGTGTATGACAACTTCAATGATGATCTTAGATATGTTATAGATTTAGGTATTATCAAAGATATAAATAACGACATAGTTTTCGCGAATGAGATATATGGAGAAATTATTCCAAGAGTTTTAAATTTTCAGTTGCAAAAAAATATTCGTGAACAAGGCACAACTTCTTGGTACATAAAATCTAACGGTAAACTTGATATGGATAAATTATTAAAAGCTTTTCAAGAATTTTACAGTGAAAATTCTGAAGTTTGGCTTGAAAGATTTGATTATAAAGAAGCAGGCCCGCATTTACTTTTAATGGCGTTTTTGCAGAGAGTAATAAACGGCGGCGGCAGGATAAATCGCGAAATGGCAGTTGGAACAGGGCGAACTGATTTGCTTATAGAATTTAACGGAGATAAATTTGTTTTAGAATTAAAGTTAAAAAGGATGCCGTCCGCGAGACAAAAAGGCTTAGACCAAATCTCGCGTTATCTTGACACGCTCGGCATGACAAAAGGCTATCTTATTTTATTTGAAATAAAACCTTCATCAATTATTAAATGGAAAACTCGACTTAAATGGAAAAAGGTTTCACATCAAAATAAAAAAATTACTGTTGTAGAGATGTAAAAAAAAATCATAATAACTTGCGCGCCCCTCTACTTTTTCACAGTCTTCACAAAATTATCAAAACTTCTATCCCATGTTTTTTCTATTTTGTCAGGAAAACAACATGCGGGAAGCTGTTTATTGCCTAAATGATACGCTATGCAATCACAACAAATTCCCTTACGCGGGCAAGGTTCGTAAGTACAGTTACATCTTTTTTTATTTTCTATTTTTTTACAATCCATTTTAAAACTCCAAAATTTTATTTTTTCATATTCTCCGAAAAATTTTGTAAAACAAATTTTCCCATAGTTCCCGTAGGCAAATATACGGAATCTATAAACATTAGAGTTCTTGCAAAACACATAAAAAAGAGATAAAAATCTTTCTGTGTCCTTCAAAAAATTTCATTCTGTCATTCCCGCGAAAGAGGCTGTGTCACAACTACGATTTTTTAGTTTTTTAAAATCTTTCCACTCCCTTTTTACCAGTATAGATTCCTGCCTACGCAGGAATGACAGCGAGTTTACGCTATTTTTACTAGGTTTACTCCACTTTTAAAATGCGATACTAGTTGTGACACAGCCTCGAAAGCGGGAATCCATAAGGATTTTATGATGTTTTTGAAATGGTTATACCATATATAAATTCCTACTTCATGGAAAATCACAACGTTAATAATCAAGCTTGCAATTACCATCCGCTTAGTGATTACTTTTTTTGCGGGATAAAAATAGCAAATTTAACCCTTTTATCTCTAACATCTTAGCCTTCTTTATTCATGGGGAAATTTAGTTTTTTAGTTTAACTCGAATTTCTAATTTTGATTTTCTAGCCCAAATTTTTGAATAACAAAAATCTGGGCTATTGGAATGACAGAATTGGGTTTTTAAAATTACACAGAAAGGTTTATTACTAACCGCTTAATGATTACTATTTTTTTGATTAAATTTCAAGCCAACTAAACTTTAAAAATTTATTTTATCCTGCCCCCCCCTCTAAATTTGCTTTTATATCATAGTAAGATATAATTATTTAGAACATATATTATGGGAATAAAAAAATATAGTTAATAATTTTTTATTTTATTATCGGAGAAAATATAAATGTTTTTTTGGAAAAAACAAAAAAAAGTTCTTGTTTTAGGGGGGGGAGCCGCGCGCGGGTTGGCAAGTATTGGAGTCCTTAAAATTTTGGAACGATACGGAATATCTGACAGACATTCGTTTGATTTAGTTGTAGGGACAAGTATAGGCAGTTTGATTGGTGCGGCGTATTGCGCTGGAAAATCTTTATTAGAATTGGAACATGAGGCGGTTCAATTTAAATGGCCGTCTTTACTTGATGTGGCATTTAGCCCGACCGGCATATTGAAAGGCGATAAACTCGAAAAGGTTATTGTTGATATGATAGGCGTAAAGAGTTTTTCTGATTTGAGTGTTCCGTTTGTTGTGGCAACGACAGATATTGAAACAGGCGAGGAAGTAGTCCACACTTCAGGGGATTTAATAAAATTGGTTAGAGCCAGCTGTTCATGGCCGGGTTTTTTTTCATCGGTAAATGTTGACGGCAGAATGCTTGCTGATGGAGGAATCCGTAATAGTGTGCCCACAAAAATAGCTTATAATTTAGGCGCGAGTTTTGTGGTGGCTATTGATCCGGGGTTTGGCGTTAAACATGAGAAAATGGATAACGCGCTAAAAGCGCTTGTTCAGTCTATTCAAATAATGGGAGAAGAACTTAATTCCTACCAGACAGAAGACGCTGATATTGTTATCAAGCCGAGACTTAAAAATATAGACCAATTTGATTTTGACAAAGCTGATTTTATTATTAAACAGGGAGAGCTTGCCGCTATAGAACAACTTTCTGTTTTACGGAGAAGGCTTTCGTGATAAAATATTTTTCCTGTCTTTTAAATAATTCCATTTTGAACTTATATTTATAAAAATTTATGGAGGATAATTTTGAAAGAAAAATTTTCAATGTTTTTAAGAATCTTTGTAAGTTTTGGGCTTTTAGGCTGGCTTATGTGGACAATGAGGGATGATATAAGCGGTATAACTAGTATACTCGGGACTTCGAATTGGCAATATTTAACCATAGCGCTGATTATTTTTATTTTTAATTCATTATTTTTGGCTTTACGGATGAAAGTAATTTTTGAAGGGGAAGATATCCCTATAACTTTATGGAAATCCACAAGGCTTAATTTTATAGGATTTTTCTTTAATAATTTTTTACCTACTGCTGTCGGCGGAGATATCGTGAAAGCTCATTGCGCGTCTCAAGCCGGTGTCGGTAGAATACGGGCATATACCAGCGTTATGATGGATAGAATTATCGGCCTTTATTCATTTATTTTTGTAGCCGCGGTAGCGCTTTTGATAGATAACGGTAGATTTAAAATAAAGTCTCTCAGAATAATAGTTTTTTTCTGTCTTATAGCCGGCATTATCGCGTTTTTTATTCTTACTAATAAACGTATGGAAAATATGACTGAAAAAATTCTCGCGCGGATTAAATTTGGGAAAATAGGAGAAAAACTTAATTCTTTCGCCAAGATAATTTATGATTATAGAAATAGAAAAGATGTTGTAATTAAATCATTATTGCTTTCTATTGTTTCACAAAGCATTTATTTTATTACCATGTATATGTTTTTTTTGTCTTTAGGCAGTAATGTAAGCATTGGTAATGTTTTTCTTATTATGCCTATTGTGACTATGATAAGCATGATTCCTTCTATCGGCGGGCTTGGTGTTCGGGAAGGGGCAATAGTCGCGCTTTTTACGCCTATTATAGGCAGGACAACAGCATTCGCGGGGAGTATGTTATTATTATTTGGGCTTTTTACATTAAGCCTTATAGGTGGAATTTTTTATTTGGAATGGAATATATCGAATAAGAAAAAAAATGGCCGGCGCGATGAATAATGAATACGAAATTTTTGCGAAAAAAAGGCGCGTAAATCAAATAGTCTTTGGCGTTTTTTTTATAGCCCTTATTATTGCGGGTTGGAAGTACGCGATTATAGGATACTTTATTCCTCTATGCATGTTAATCGGCATTGGGATGAGCTTATTTAAAGGCCGTAAATGGTGCGATTGGTATTGCCCTCGAGGAAGTTTTTATGATGCGATTGTCAGGCCTGTAAGTCCGCGGAGACATATACCTTCTATTTTTAAAAACACGGTGTTTCGTGCCGGCGTTATTCTTATTTTAATGGCGGTTATGATAACAAATATAATAGTTTTATGGCCTAGCTTTGAAAAAATAGGAAAATTTTTTGTCATTATGCTTACATCCACGACGTTTGTAGGAATTGTTTTAGCTTTAATATTTCATCAGCGGATTTGGTGTTTAATGTGTCCTATCGGTACGATGTCTAGTTGGCTTGGTAAAAATAAATATCCCTTGAAAATTGATTCAAAGTTATGCGTGGATTGTAAAATTTGCGGAAAGGTTTGTCCGATTGAGATAGAACCGTATAAATTTAAGAATAGTCCTAAAAAAACAGTACAAGACGCTGATTGCCTAAAGTGCGCCTCTTGCGTGAATATCTGCCCCAAAAAAGCCCTGAAATTTTAATTTTTAAAATAGGAATAAGTCATGAGAAAAATATTACTGATTTTATTTTTTGCGATGTTGTTATTAAGTAATAGTAAAGAGTCTTTTGCCGTAAGAGATTGGGAGTATTGGTCGAGATACTCTGTCGCGGTTCCTCTCTCAAAGCAAATAACTTATTATATAAAACCGGAATGGCGCGTGAAGGAAGAATTTTACAGGTATTTATTTAAACTGGAGAATGCCGTAGGATTTAAATTGAATGATTTTATAGAAATAGCGCCGTATTACGTTTGGCTGGAAAAAAAGACCATAATCTGCGCGGATAGGTCGGATTTATTTTATTTAGATGTTACAGCTAGTTTACCTCTAAAAGATTTTTTTGATTTAAAATTTATTGATAGAGCCCGGTATCAATATAATTTTGATAAAGAAACAACTATTTGGCGGAATTCATTAAAAGTCACAAGAAATTTTAAGATAACAGAAACTATAGAATTCGCGCCGTTTCTAGAAGATGAAATTTTTTACGACACAAAGGTTAATGCCGTTACTGAAAACTGGGCGAGTTCAGGGCTTAGTATAATTTTAAATAAAAATATTTCTTTAAGCGCGTGTTATCTTCTTGATTCAATTAAAAAAGTAGATGATTGGCAGTACGCGAATGTAATTGTCTCTTCTTTCGCGGTGAAGTTTTAATTTTATGGAAATCAAAAATTATACAGACGCGTTAGCATATTTAGATTCATTCATTAATTATGAACATACAGATTTATCTCCTCTTAAAAAAGAACAAAATCTTAAGAAATTATTAGTTCTTCTGGAACATTTAGTCAGCCCGCAAAATAGTTATAAGTCCATTCATATTGCCGGTACAAAAGGGAAAGGTTCTATTTCGGCAATCACAGCATCTATATTGAAATCTCTTGGATACCGTGTTGGTGTGTTTAGTTCTCCCCATGTAACCACAGTCAGAGAAAGAATATCCTTTAATAATCAAATGATTACTGAAGAAGAATTTACTGAACAAGTATCTTTATTTCAAGAAAAACTAGAGCCGTATTTATCGCGCGAGAGATATTCTTTTTTTGAAGTTTTGACAATTATTTCTATGATATATTTCGCGGGAAAAAAATCGGATTATGTTGTTTTTGAATGCGGGCTTGGCGGAAGATTTGATGCCACAAATATAATCAAACCTGAGGTATGCGCCTTTTCGCCTATTAGTTATGATCATATGGAAATTTTAGGAAATACTATTGAAAAAATAGCGTGTGAAAAGGCCGCTATTATAAAAGAAAACGTAAAATGCGTGAGCGCTTTTCAGCGAGAGGCAGGGCTGGATGTGATAAAACGGGCGTGCGAGGATAAAAATGTTCCGCTGAGAGTTTTAGGAAATGATATAACTTATGATATTAGAGAATTAAAAGAAGAATGTTCTTTATTTGATATAAAGACAAAACGCGGAAAATATGAAAACTGCCGGATAAATATGCCGGGAGATTTTCAAGTTGAAAATGCTTCCGTGTCTATAGGAATAGTTGAAGAATTATTTCCCGGTATTGTACTACCGGTTCAAAAGCTACGAGAAGGCCTCCTTGAAGTTTTTCTGCCGGCGAGACTTGAAGTTGTAGCGAGTTCGCCAAAGGTTATAATTGACGGAGCGCATAACGGAGAAAGCGCGAAGAGAATGATTCAGGCAGTAAGAAAAATTTTTAAATATAAAAAAATATTTTTCATATTGGGGTTTTCAAAAGATAAAGATATTACCGGCATACTCAAGGAGATTGTGCCGTTTGGGAATGAATTTATTTTTACTAAATTTCAATGCCCTCGCGCGATTTCCCCGGAAATAGTAAGAGGGTATATAAAAAATAAAGACGCTAGTATCGCGAATGATGTTAAGTCAGCGCTTGGAATCGCGTTTAAATCAGCTAGGAATGAGGACATAATTGTAGTTACCGGTTCGTTTTTTTTAGCAGGAGAAGTAAGGGATTGTTTTCTTAATATTAAGAATTAGCCTAGTATTGAGCGGAATAATTTTAAACCGTTATTTTGGCTTTTTTCAGGGTGAAATTGGACGCCGAAAATATTTTCATATTGAATTGCCGCTGTGATTTCTTCGCCATAATCAACGCTCGCGGATAAAATATTTTTGTCGCATAAAATATGATAGCTGTGGTCAAAATAAAAATTCGCGCTATTAAGTTCTTTGTTGAAAAGAGGTTCTTTTTTATAAATTTTTAAATTGTTCCAGCCTACATGCGGGATTTTATGGCTGTTTCCGCCTTTAATCTTCAGGACATGCCCTTTTATCCATCCTAACCCCTGATGAATGCCGTCTTCAGTTGAGTCTATCGCGAATAACTGCATACCTAGGCATATGCCTAGAATCGGCTTCTTTTTTTTAATAACTTCATTTTCCATTAATTCTATTATGTCTAGTTTTTTTAAGTTTTCCATGCCGGCATAAAATGCGCCTACTCCCGGCAAAATCAAAAAATCTGAGCTTTCAAAATCATTTTTTTTATTAGATACAATATAGGAATATCCCAAGAAATCAAGGGCGCTTGCGACTGACTGGTGGTTACCTAACCCGTAATCTATAATGAGAATTTTATGGTTCATAATTTTAAAATTTTTTGTTCGATAAAATGGACAATAGGTTCATAGCTATATTTGTCAAAATGAGTTAAGAATTCTTTTATTGTTATTTTGCCGTTTATAACTAAATTAAAGAAGTTGATACAAACTGTGAAAATTATAGGGGATAAGATTATTAAAGTCCAGAAACAAAATTTTATTATTGCATGAAACAATTTATAAATATGTGTGGGGATAAGAATAGTGTCGCAATCTAGACAGCGTTTCCATACGTTATAGTAGCTAGTACCGCATTTCGCGCATTTCTTCAATTGTTTCTCCTATATTATGGTTTGTTTTTATGTTCTATAAAGTTTACTTCAGGATGGGTTAAAGTGCCTGTAAATACGCCTTGAGCGAGTAATCTTCCGGTGTTAAACACTTCATTTGTCATTCCCCATTGGTCTTTAGTAGTATTTTTTCTGTTTATTATTCTACGTGTGCGTATTTCAAAATTATAATCTATGTTGTTATAAAAATCTATGATTCCGCGCGCTTTAAGGTACATATCCTTACTGTACAGAATAAAGTCTCTTGATAAAATTTTCCCTTTTGAGATATTAAAGGTTGCGTTTAATCCTGTAAATTCTGATGGTGTATAGTTGTAAGATTTATTTATGAATTCTGCGGCAGTTTGCCAGAAAGGTTTTAACAATGGGAGCGCTTCTATAGTTGAATCTTTAATATTAAGTTTCGCGTCACCTGATATTGAGTCATTTGACGCGGCATTACCGTTGATATCTAAAAAGTAATCTAGAGTTCCTGTGTTGTCTATAGGATTATTGCTTGAGGTGTTAAATAATAACGCGGGTTTTACATCTGAAAGTTTTATAAAAAATTTATAAGGGAGGTCTGTTCTATAAAGTTTAACATCCCCTTTTAACGATAATTTTCCGCCGCACGCGGTGGCTTTTATTTCAGGTATATGTAGTGTATTGTTCACCATAGAGGCTGTGCCTTTTAGATTTTGCAACTTATGATTTTTAAATATGATAAATTCTGAAGATATGTCGCTGTCTAGATCGCATTTGTGTATAAGCGGGCCGTTGCCTCTTATCATGCACTTGAGCAAGATGTTTCCTGTAATATTGTTATTTTTTATTAAATTGCCGGTATCCATTAAGAAAGGAATAAATATTTTTAATTTTTTTGGAAGTATATGATATGTTTTTTCCTTATCTGCCAAAAAAATTAATTTTTCAAGGTTTATTAGTGTTTCTCCTTTAAATAAAATTTTTAATTTGGGAGGAGCTAGAAAATTAGTGATGGTTCCTGTATAATTTATCTTTGTGTTAAATAAATTTCCTGTCAGTTTTTCAAAATATATTTCTTTTGAAGATATTTGAGTTACCGCGTCCAAGTCAATATAATTGGAATCTATTTTTATGATATAGATAGAGTCTGAAAACGGTACTTTATTTAAACGACATTTATATACAATATTGTCGTAAACCATTCGTAGTTTAAGATAGCTTATGCCGTTATTGTCAAATTTTATAACTCCGCCGAGTGTTTCGCCAAAATCGTCTCCGAGGGTTCCAACTCTTGCCACATAGCTTTTTATGTCCACTATGGTTATGTTTTCTACAAATGATGGAAGGATTCCTTTAAATTCTAAAAATTTTCCAGATTCCACGCATATTATTCCGTTAGCCGCGAATATCCGTTCTTTAACTCTTACACCTTGGAAAATTAAAGTTATGGATAATCTCCTTTGCGCGAATAAAGCTAGCGGGTTTATATAAACCGTACATTTTTTGATAAATAGGATTTCATTTTCAGGTCGTGAGCCATGTCCTATACGCATGCTTTTTATAATAAAACCAGTGGGTGGCGCGTAATATATTTTGCCGGGGTATATATTTGTTTTGCGAAGAGCTTTTTGTATAAGTTTTTGTAAGGGGTTACTATTAGCTGAGGTGCTTGAGGTGTATTCAGCTTTTTCTATTGACGGAGGATTAGAATTATAGTTGGCAATTACCGGTGAAACAGAATTTTTATTGTAGAAAGAAAAAGCAGAAGATAAAGCCAAGAGTATAAGAAAAATACTTATGTCTCGAGATGATATTTTCATATAGAAAAGTATATATGGTTGGCGGGTTTTATACAAATATCAAGAGGGGGCAAAATTGCGATATTGTATGAATAGCGATGGGTTTATAATAATTCATTTAGTACTTCTAGTATTCGCGCGAGGCCGTCTGTTTTTTCTATAAACGCGTCCGCGGCTCTGCAATATACAGAGTTTTTATAATCAGTGTAGCCTGTGTAGATAATAATTATTGAGGCGGGAGAGATTGAGCGTATTGTTTCAAAGACGCTTATCCCGCCTCTTTCAGGCATGACAAGGTCTAGAATAACAGCATCTATATCTTGATTATTTTTCAGGTAATTAATAAGTTCAAGGCCGTTTTCAACGCACGCTGTAACATAGCCCGCGCGTTCTAATCCGGTTTGTAAGAGTTCGCAGATATTAGCATTGTCGTCTGCTACTACTATTTTTTTTTGATTTTTTAAAGTATCCATTCATAGCTCCTATTTTTTTTTAAAATCTTTTTGTTATTTTAATATAAATTGTCTCATAAAAACAAAGAAAATAGTCAGGTGGTATAAAATAATAAATTTTTTTGGTTTAGCGCGATTTATATAATACTCCCCAAAAATAAGACGCACTATACTAGCAATATTTTTCTTCAGAAATTGGTAGAAAAAAACATTTCGATTAGCATGGATGGACGGGGCAGAGCTTTGGATAACATTTTTATCGAACGTTTATGGCGAACAGTAAAATATAATAACGTATACATAAAGGGATATGAAACAATAATAACTGCAGAAACCGGTCTAAAAGAATATTTTGAATATTATAATCATAAACGTCTGCATAAATCGCTTAATTATACAAGGCCATGGGATGTATATACAAAAAAGGTCATAGTTCAGAGTTATAAATTAAATAAAAAATAACGTGTGGGAACGGTGGATAATTAAAGACAGTTATCCACCGTTCCCACACTCACTACTACTGCTAATTTATAATAATTTTTTAAAGAAATAAAAAACTCAGAAAGGAGGGTTCAGCTATAAAAATAACAAATTAATCTCTATCTTAATTTGTTGAAAAAGTGGTCTTGACAATGGGGAGTAGCATAAACCTTACGCGCGCAGAATAAATGTTTTTAAACAATTTTTATCTTTAGATGTTAACTCGTAAGAGCCTCCAACTGGCGTATAGAGAGACAATAATAGTTCTTCTATTTTTTCTTTTGTGATATGGATGTTTGTCATAAAGTCCAGATGTTTTCTTGATTCGCGGTAAGACGGTTCTTTAGGCGGATGCGCGAGATATAATGATATTTTTTTTAAATTAAAATTAAATAAAATTGTTCCATGATGCAGAAAATATATTTTTTTTCTGGTTTGAGCGTTTCCTGAAATTTTTTTGTTTTCTATCGCTATATCTGATATGGGTTTAACTTGAGCCGGAATACCGTGTTCTCTTAGCTTTCCCGCTATTTTTCCTAATATGATTTCGTAAGAACTAGTTATACTTTTTAATTGTTCATTTTTTTTGTATGAAAGTATAAGCGAGTAATTGAGGCATCCCGGGCCTTGCAGAATTGTTCCTCCGCCTGAAGAGCGCCGTATTATTTTTATGGTATCTTTTTTACAATTATCTAAAATGCAGTCGTCTGAGGCTTTGGAGGAACGGCCTAATACAATAAAATATTCTTTAGATTCCCAGAATCGAATAGTTTCGCCTATTTCTCCGTGTTCTGCTTTTTTTAAGAGGAGATCGTCTAGGGCTATTATTTTTTCCGGAGGTAAATTGTCACATGATACGATTTTCATAGAATTTATGCTAGCGATGCAAGGTTCATGTCTTTTGCCGCTTTCACTTCGTCAAGACGTGATACCGATGTAGTTTTGGGAAAGTTTTTAAAAATATCAGGATTTTTTTCTGCTAAAAGTGATAGTTCAATCATGATATTAATAAATTCGTCTAAAGTTTCTTTAGATTCTGTTTCTGTGGGTTCAATCATTATGGCTTCTTTAACATTTAGCGGAAAATATACGGTAGGCGGGTGAATGCCTTTATCAATTAGTGCTTTTGCGATGTCAATAGCATGAACGCCTTTTTCAGCTTGTTTAGTAGCTGATATAACAAATTCGTGCAGGCAATTTTCAGGGTAGGGGATATCATAATAATTTTTTAATTTGGATTTAATATAGTTGGCGTTGATTACCGCATTTTCACTAGCGTCTATTAAACCTTGTTTACCCATTAAAAGGATATAGGTGTAGGCTTTAATGAGAACTCCATAATTGCCATAAAATGGGGAAATATAGCCGATGGATAACGGTTTGTCATAATCTAGAGCGAATGTTCCGTCAGCGCGTTTAACTACTCTTGATATCGGAAGAAATTCAGTTAAATATTTTTTAACTCCCACAGGACCTGATCCGGGACCGCCCGCACCATGCGGGGTAGCGAATGTTTTATGAAGATTAAGATGTACGATATCAAATCCTAAATCTCCGGGCCGTGCTTTTCCCATAATGGCGTTTAGATTAGCGCCGTCATAATACATTAATCCGCCTGCTTTATGCGTTAGGTCTGATATTTCTTTTATTTGTGACTCGAAAATACCTAATGTGTTTGGGCAAGTGAGCATTAGCCCTGCTGTTTCTTCATTTAGAATTTTTTTTAATTCTTCTATATCTAAAAGTCCTTTAGCAGATGTTTTTACTGATTTAACTTCGTATCCCGCAATAGCGGCGCTTGCGGGGTTTGTGCCGTGGCCTGAATCTGGGATGATTATATGAGTTCTTCTATTTCCTTTTTGTTTATGATACGCGGCCATAAGCATAACGCCTGTGAGTTCGCCGTGCGCGCCTGCCATTGGGTGTGTTGTAAATTCATCCATTCCTGTTATTTCGCTTAAAAGATTTTCTAAATTCCATATAAGTTCAAGCGCGCCTTGTGTGAGCATTCCGCCTTTTATAATTTGCGGTTGTAATGGATGTAAGTCAGAAAAATATTTCATGGTCGCGGCTTTTTCCAAAAATTTTGGATTATATTTCATTGTGCATGACCCTAGCGGATAAAAGTTTTCGTCAACATTGAAATTCAATTTAGCTAGGTTTGTGAAATGGCGCACAACTTCAGGTTCAGAAACATTAGGCAGTTTTGATTCTATTGTTCTTAAATATTTTTGATTTATTTTTTGAGCCGGTGGGACATCGCACTTTGGAAGAATAGTTCCGCGCCGGTCTTTTTTTGATTTTTTAAATATTAGTTCCATAAAGCCGCCTCCAGAGCGTCTGCCAATAATATTATTTCATGTTTTGTTCTTTTTTCTGTTACAGCGATAAGCATATAATCCTGCATATCTTTGTAATATCTTCCTAGCGGAAACCCCGCGGCAATGCCTTTATCAATGAGTTTTCCTAGAATTTCATTTGGATTTTTAGGAAGTTTTATTGTGAATTCGTTAAAGGTTGGGGAACTGCGTTTTACTTCAATACCTTTTATTTCTTCAAGCCTTTTTTTTGTGAATTCTGCTTTTTCATAACAGAGTTCCGCTAAGTCTTTTAGGCCGTTTTCTCCAATAAGAGACATATACACTAACGCCCTTAACGCGCATAAAGCTTGATTAGAACAAATATTAGACATAGCTTTTTCGCGCCGTATATGTTGTTCTCGCGCCTGTAGTGTAAGTACAAATCCACGCCGTCCTAAACTATCTATTGTCGCGCCCGCGATACGTCCGGGCATTTTTCTTACAAATTCTTTTTTTGTAGCGATGAATCCTAGGTATGGTCCGCCGAATGAAAGGGGAATCCCTAAACTTTGGCCTTCGCCTGTCGCTATATCAATATTCATTTCGCCGGGGCTTTTTAAAATACCTAATGATACAGGATAAACGCTTTCTATTGTGAGAATGCCGAGTTTTTTGCACATATCGGCAATATCCGTGTGGTCATCAATAGCGCCGAAAAAATTAGGGTTTTGCAGGATAATAGCGCCTGTCTTATCATCTAAATATTTTTTTATTTTTTCTCTGTCGCTTTGGCCGTGGCTTACGGGAATTTCAACAAATTCTATTGAAAGATTACTTGTGTAGGAATACATCATTTTTCTGTAAATAGGACTGACGCCGCCGTCCATAATAATTTTATTTTTTCCGGTAATGCGTATCGCCATCATCGCGGCTTCGTATAAGGCAGTACCTCCGTCATATAGCGACGCGTTTGAAACTTCCATGCCGGTGAGGCGCGCTATACAGCTTTGGTATTCATAAATCGCTTGTAGTGTCCCTTGTGACGCTTCCGGCTGATAAGGTGTATAGGCGGTATAAAATTCAGGACGGGAGATGATAGCGTCAACAGCGCTTGGGATAAAATGGTCGTAAAATCCTCCGCCGGTAAAATAAATAAGGTCAGTGACATTTTTTTTCCCGAGTTCTAGTAAATGTCTTTCAACTTCAAGTTCAGATTTTCCGTCAGGGAGATTGAATGATTGGGCTCTAAGTTCTTTAGGAATTCCTTTAAAAAGTTCTTCCACGCCGCCTTGATGTATGCCAATAGTTTCTAGCATTGATTTGATGTCTTCTTTAGTATTGGGGATATAATTA
Organism: Candidatus Omnitrophus magneticus; assembly: GCA_000954095.1. Taxonomy (GTDB): domain Bacteria; phylum Omnitrophota; class Gorgyraeia; order Tantalellales; family Tantalellaceae; genus Omnitrophus_A; species Omnitrophus_A magneticus. The sequence goes on from JYNY01000497.1 coordinate 16,907, forward strand.
TTCACTGGTGTTCCTTATGTTAGTTATATAACTAAACTTATCTCCTATGGCCTTTGTTAGTTATTATCTTTGTCTAAATATTTTTCGTATTCTTCCGCGGTCATAAGCTTTTCAAGCTCAGTTTCATCATTTATTTCTATACGGCATATCCAGCCTTCATCATAAGGTGATTGGTTTATAATTTCAGGCGCGTTTTCTAATTTTTTATTAATATCTGATATCCTGCCTGAAACAGGAGTAAAGATATCGCTCGCGGCTTTTACAGATTCTATAGTTGAAATTGTGTCACCTTGATTTACCATTGTTGTTTCTTTTGGAAGTTCTATGAAAGTTATATCGCCTAATGCACTTTGCGCATGGTCAGTAATTCCGATGATAGCTTCCATTCCTTCTAATTTTACCCATTCATGGTCTTTGGTATACTTTAAATCTTCCGGATACATTTTAATACCTCTTTCTTAAATTTTTTAATTTGCAATGTTAGCAATTTTTATTGTGGAAAATTGTATTTTTTGGGAGTTAATCCATAATTTTCAATAAACGGTGGTGTTGTAATAACCGCGTTTATTTCCAAATCATTATTTTTTATGATTATATTAGCGCCTTTTACTGCCTTATTAGAAGCTATATAGCATAATCCAACAGCTCTTTTTAAGCAAGGCGAAAAACCGGCGCTTGTGACTATACCGGAACTGGTATTATCTATAATAATTTCAAACCCTTCTTTAGGGCTTCTACGGCCTTCACAAATAAAGCCTGTTAAAATTATTTCCGCGCCTTTATTTTTTTGAGCTAATAGAGCGTCTTTTCCAATAAAATTTTTTTTCATAGATACAAATTTGTCAAGGCGCGCGGCGACAGGCGTATGGGTTTCATCAATGTCATGTCCATAGAGGGGATATCCCATTTCAAGCCTAAGTAGATCTCTCGCGCCTAGCCCCGCTGGTGTTACTTCTTTTGTTTCTAAAAAAGCGTCCCATAATTCTACGGCGTTTTCCGCTGGCAAAAATATTTCATATCCTTTTTCGCCTGTATATCCGGTCGCGCTTACGATGACATTTATTCCGCGCCACACAAGTGACATAAAGGTAAATCTTTTTAGTTTAATTATTTCAGGAGTATTCATTATTTTTGCTGTAATTAGAGGGGAAGAGGGGCCTTGAATGTCAAGTTTCGCTGTATTGGCGGATTCATCACAGATAATAGCTTGAGGCTCTACGCGGGATTTAATACATTCATAATCTACTCTAATTCGTCCCGCGTTAACAACAAGCATATATTCTTTTGACGAAATTTTAAAAACAATAAGGTCATCAATAATTCCAGCGTTATCATTAAGCATGAACCCATATTTCGCGGTGTTGTTTTTCATTTCAGAAATGTCCGCGGTAAATATATTGTTTACTGTTTTTTCAGCGGCATCGCCTTTGATTAAAAATTCTCCCATATGGCATATGTCAAAAATTGTTGTTTTTGAACGAGTGGCATTATGCTCTTCAAGTATGCTTGTGTATTGGACAGGCATTTCCCATCCTGAAAATCCTACCATTCTAGCGCCAAGCGCGAGATGCCTTTCATAAAGAGGTGTTTTTTTTAAGTTTGTATTTTCTGTTATCATAATGTTTTAATTTCTTTCGGGTTTGATGGGAATAATCTGACAAAAATATTGCTTTATAAATATATCAAAAAAATATTATTATTGCGAAATATTTATTTATTAGGGCTAAAAATTTTTTTAGTATTAGCCATCACATACCGCTCTTTTTTTCTTATTATACATTTTTGTCTATTTTTAGGTAGTGGCCCTGATTTTTGGGAGTATTATAGTATCGTCACGGGTTACATTTAATTTGAGTCAATTCGATTTGAGTCAATTCGTTGATAAATTTGAACAATTAGGTTATAATTTGTTACTATTTTTAGTAAAAAGTTAAGTTTTTAGGAGAAATATTTATGAGAATAGGCGAACAGCTTAAAGCTTTAAGAAAAGAAAAAAATGTGACCTTGTATGAATTATCTGATAAAACAGGGGTGGCGATTGCTACGTTAAGCAGAATGGAAAACAATAAAATGACCGGGACGATAGAATGTCATCAATTGATATGTAAAACATTGGGGGTATCGTTAGGGGAATTATATAAACAAGTAGAGGATACAACAAAAGTAGTTGAGCCATGCTTAAAAAAAAATAAAACAGAATATTTAAAAAATTCTCCGGATATAAAATATGAACTTCTTATTACAAAACCGCAGGATAAAAAAATAATTCCTGTAATACTAAGGATAGCTGTTGACGGGGAAACACAAAAAGAAGAACAGTCCATCGGCGTAGAGAAATTTATTTATATGATTTCAGGGGAAATATGCGTTATTGTTGGTGAAAAAAGTTTTATACTTGCTAAAGGTGACAGTTTATATTTTGACGCGTCTTTTCCGCATTCTTTTAAAAATACAGGCAAAGAAGAGGCAAGGGCTTTTTATATAAGTTCGTCTGCTAATTAATTATTTTTTTGGATATTTTATACTATTTTTAAGACAACAATTTTTGGCTAAAATTTTTTCATGTCAGGTACTGTCGGGATATGTGCCGCGTTTTTTTCATGTTTCCATTTTAATACAACTTCGGCTCGCGCTAAGGCTGATTTAATATTAGGTTTTATATTATGTTCTCCAATAGTTTTTATAACATCTGATTTATTAAGTTCTTTTTTTACTTCATTTGTCACGCCGGATAGGATGATAACTCCGCCTTCTCTATGTGTCTGTTCTATAACTTCTTCAAACGCTCTAAGTCCTGTGGCATCTATTGTGGGAACATGGCGCATTCTTAATATCAATACTTCAGGATTCTTAGCGGATTCTTTTAGAGATGTTTTAAATTTATCAGTGGCTCCGAAAAAGAACGGGCCGTAGAGTTCAAAAATTTCTACTCCTTTTGGAATAATATTTTTTTCAAAAATAGTTAATTCTTCATCTATAAAATCATCTGTATTGTTTGTGTTTTGGGTTATGTATTTAAAGTTTGTTATTGATATCATTCTTCGCATGAAAAGGAAAGCGGCTAGGACTAGTCCTACTTCAATAGCCACGGTTAAATCAATAAAGATAGTAAGTAAAAAGGTGATCAATAAAACAAAAATATCACTGGCAGGGCCTTTGGCGCATAGTTTTGCGAAGAGATGCCATTCTCCCATATTGTATGCGACTATTATCAGGATTCCAGCTAATGATGCTAATGGTATAAGTTCTATTATTTTAGTTAAAAATAAGAAAAAGAGAAGGACTGTCAAGGAATGTATTATTCCTGCGATAGGTGTTTTTCCGCCATTTTTTATATTTGCTGCGGTACGCGCTATGGCGCCTGTCGCGGGTAAGCCTCCAAAAATAGAAGAAAAAATATTCGCGGTACCTTGAGCTATAAGCTCTGTATTTGAACGATGCCGATGTCCTGTCATTCCGTCAGCGACAACACAGGAAAGAAGAGATTCTATGCCTGCTAAAAGTGCTATTGTGAAAGCGGGGGATATAAGTCTTTTTATCATGTAAAGATTAACATTGGGAAATGCGGGGATGTTTAGGTTGGAAGAAATGTCCCCGAATTTTGAGCCGATAGTTTCAACCGGTAGTTTAAACGCATAAACAAGAATAGTTGTGAAAAAAAGAGCGATAAAAGTGGCAGGAAATTTTTTTGATAATTTAGGAAAGTATACAAGAATAACTATGGTAAGTATGCTTATCAATAACGCGAAAGGGTTGAGTGATGTAATGTATTTAATATAAATCAGCCATTTTTCTATAAATTCAGACGGTAAGGCGGTTAGTTGAAGCCCGAAAAAATCGCGTATTTGAGTTGTGAATATTACTACGGCAATACCTGAAGTAAATCCTAGAGTTACGGGATATGGAATAAATTTTATTACATCTCCGAGTTTGATTAATCCCATGAGTATTAAAAATATTCCGGCCATAAATCCTGCTACTAAAAGTCCATCGTAACCATAATTAGCGATAATGCCGGATATTATAACTACAAACGCGCCTGTTGGTCCGCCTATTTGCGTGTGGCTTCCCCCTAGCGCTGATATAATAAATCCGGCTACAATAGCTGTTATTAATCCTTCACGCGGGCCGACTCCTGAAGCTATACCGAATGCTATTGAAAGAGGAAAGGCAATAATACCTACAATTATTCCGCTTGAGAGATCTTGTAAAAATTGATGGAAAGAATATTTTTTTTTAAAAATACTGAATAGGATTGGTTGAAAAATAGTATTCTTCATAATATGACCTCTTTGGGGCTCTTTAGTAATTGTCGCTATCACGAAATAAAAAATTTTATTTCGTGATAGCCCCAAATATTGTGAT
>JYNY01000498.1 GCA_000954095.1 Candidatus Omnitrophus magneticus
TTTTTAATGATAAGGAGAAAAAAGAGATATAAAAAATGAATATAGTAGGAAGAGTAAGATGTGTATAAGAGAAATGTAGGGAGTTTGAGTAGGGTTACAGGAATTAGAAGAAGGGACTTTAAAAGAAGGTTGATAAAACAGGTATTTTGAAACAGAATTTATTCTTTACATTTGGAAAGTATCTTGTAAAATAATGATGCATAAATTTGATAACTTCTTATTTTATTCGCATCTGCTAACGTAGAACGTTTAACAGGCGATAATCCTAAATGGTATAACTTAGAATTATTTATTTCTAGTCCATTTACAATTTCTCT
>JYNY01000499.1 GCA_000954095.1 Candidatus Omnitrophus magneticus
GTTTTACCCAAAAGCAAAGGGTTTTATATTTTTTCCATAGATTTTTATTTGGGTATCATAGAATTGAAGCAGACTTGGCTTATTCAATGATTGCCAAACATACAGGCATTAATGATAATAGACACATTGCACGAGCCATTGAGAGATTAGAAGAGGACGGGCTTATAAACGTAAACCGCACGGGATTTATAAACAGATACAGTATTAACCTTGATTCGTTCTATACTGGCACAATAGAAACAGGACGGAAAACCGCTCAAGAAAAAAAGGTTAATAAGGTAGCCCCTGAAAGTAAACCAACTACTGAAGAGGTTAAAACTGTAAAAGATGTGAACCAGACCCCCTTCATTAATCCACACCCTTCACAGCAAACTAACACCCCTAAACAACTTTCCCTTGAGGCTCATAAGGTAGAAGTACAACCCCCTACACCTATTAACCCCCCTTTGCCAGATTTGGCAAGGGTAAGCGATATAGAGCCATTGCCAGATTTGGCAAACATTAAAAATAGGGTAGGTATAAATAAAAAAGAACAACAACAAACCACAGATACCGAGCCACAGGCTACCCCCCAGCATGTACCGACCGAAGGTTTTTATTGT
>JYNY01000500.1 GCA_000954095.1 Candidatus Omnitrophus magneticus
CAAAATATGGTGCTCTTAGAAATAACTAAAAAAATATCATTAAATACTGATTGGAAAAATGATAAGAAAATAAAGAAAAAAGTTAATAATTTTATAGAAATAATAAAAGCTTCTAAAAATATGATAGTAAAGAAAGAAAAAAAATTAAATAATAATAATAGAGTAAAGATTTATAAAAAAAATAATTATAAGTTTTAAGATAAAAGAAATAAAAAATATTAAAAAAAAAGATAATATAAGAAATTATTTTATGAAAAAAGAAGATAAAAAAAAAGGGAGTGGAGGGGAGAGTCAGATATGAGATTATACGAAGAATGTCAGGGTTATTATAATTTTCTGCTAAAGCGACGCCATCAACTTTTTCTGTAACGTAACCAAATCTTCCGTTAATGTTTGCTATCCCGTAGAAAGCAGGTGCGATTTCTTCTTCTGGAGTTCCTACATTACTAAGAGTATTTAAAATAGCGGATAATTTTTCAATGAAATAAATATCTAGTATTTTTCCTGATGAATCAACCTTTAAGTTACTTAGTATTTTTACGACCACAGCTTTTTTATTATTTTTGAGTGTTCCTTCAAAAACTACTCCGTTTGCGCCTTCTCCTAAAAATTTTGACAATACAGGAATCGCGGTTATCTGTTTAAAATATTCATTTGGAATAACTTTTTTTCTCGGGATATTTGCTATATATTTGCCTACTACCGATTCATTGTTTATAAAAATTTCTAATGCTTTACCATAAGGCGAATCTTCCATTTTTTTTGAATCTGACTTATTAAAAAATTTAGAAGTGAATTTCATAATATCATTAGAAGGCATATTGATTTTTTCTAATGCCTTATGAAGTATATATTCATCTACTATATCTGGCATATTTACTGTTGTTTCCCACGCGGTTAGATGGCTTATCAGATTAACCGCGAGAGCGGATTCATGGCTAAGTAGATATTTTTTAGGGGATTCGACTATGGCGTTAAACCACTTGAATGATTTAGCAGGGGATTCAAGAGTGCTTATCACGGCGTCTATTTGTTTGTCAGTTATTTTTTCTTGTGATAAAGTTTTATGGATTTCGTCTTTACGTGAGAGTATTTTTGATGCGCGTGATTTTACTATTTTTACTATTTCAAAGTTATCCGCGCGGACAATATCACTATTTTTTTCTATTGTTTTCAGTAAGTTTTTTTCTTCAGTAGGCGTAAAACCTTTCGTGATGTTACGGGTTATGGAAAAGATATGTTTATAAATTTTATTTTTTAGTGCGTTAAACTCTGGTTTATCTGGTTCAAGGGTATTATTTATTTTTTTAAATAATACCCTTAATGACGGATACGCGTAGGCATCAACCGTATAGTAAATGGTTAATATTTCAAAAAAATCTGTTAAAGATAATTCTGAATATTGTGCCATTTTTTTTATTTTGGCATATGCTGTATCTATTGATATAAAATTCTGAAGAAAGTTTCCTATTGGGTCATCCATAATAAGAGCTGTAACAAAATTAATTTCATCGTTTTTAAAACCCAACTGCTTCATTTCATTATTAATAATTTCAATTGAATATTCGTGTTGCCTATTTTTATCTCCGTCTTCATTCGCTTTTGGTTTTACAATATCATGTAACGCTAAAGAAAGACGCAGTAAAGGAAGTAAATTTAAATTTTTAACATTCGGTAATTTTTCTTTAAAATTAAATTTTTCAAAATTTCGCATAACCGATAATGTATGTTCTTCAAGAGTAAATCCCTCCCACACGCCGACTCCTTTAGAATACATCTCCTTATATCCTAATTCTATTTTTATAAAATTTAGTAAAGATTTTGGGATGTATGTTTCATTTGTCTTTTCCCATTGAATAATCCTGTTTAATCCGACGCGGTTTTGATTACCAATATGTATTTGTTCGGATTTATCGCTAACGTGTAGAATCGGTGTTTTCTCTTGTGTAATAAATCCATTACCGTCGGTTTCATTTTTATATATTGTTTCACGAATTTTTATTATACTCATACGTATAGCGTCTGTATAACTACCCATAACGTTAAAAGGGAGGTTTATTTCGAGTATGGTATTTTCTTTGTCCCAGTGAATAAGAATGTTATTTTTAGAAGTAGTGTCATAATTTATTTTATTAATAAATTTTTTGGCTATTTTTTTTATATTACTATTATCCGAAAAATATAACGCGTCTAAAAATTCTATTGGGAAAAGTTTTATTTCTGAGAAGCCGATTTCAATTAAAAATTTTTTGATATCTAATAAATTTTGTTTGGGCGCGTATATATGTGTTACTTCTGATAAGTCTATATATTTTGTTATGATTGTTTCTTTATAGTCTGATTTGTGAATAAATCGCGCGGGATCTTGTTTTGGCGCTATCCCTAAAACAAGAGGGATTTTTAATATAACCTTGTATCTTTTTAAATCATTTTCAGGTATTGTATTTAAATAGTTTATAGCTCGAGTAATATCATTTATACGTCCTTTTAGATGGCGCATTAAAAGGCTGTTTTCTGGAGTTTTTTCTTTCAGCTCTTTTGAAAGTTCTTCTTCTAATTTCTTCTTGTTTTCTAATAAAGTTGTAATATCACTTGATAATAAATTATTTTTTACACTGTAGAAGTCAGCATAACCCCTTGCTCTCGCGTAAGAATGGGTTATTGAAACAGTACTTTTTCCGATACTGGCAAATCCGTCAGATTGTTCTCCCGAAAGTATTGGAATACCTAATTTATCAGCTATATCTCTACTTAAAAGCCTGTATCCGCCTCCCTTTTTATCATGCGCCATTTTCATACCTTCTAATAACGTATATAGTGATGTGCCGTGATACATTACCGCGAACGGGTTTTCTCCTTCTGTATACATTTTATTAATTGTTTCAATAGTAATTCCTTTATTTATTTCTTCAATTGTTTCTATTTGAGGTTGTACGGCCTTTCTATCGCCAATGAGCGCGAGAAGTTTTTCTATTGATAATATTTCTTCTTCATTATTTTCTCCGAATGTTTCTAAAACTCTTTTTCCGTCTTCAGCGCTTAAGACAACTTTTTTGCCTGTTTCTATTATTGACTGAATAATTACTGCGCCTTTAAACGCGTAATTGTTAGTTTCTCCGTAAGTCATTTTTGATAATATGGGATTTAATCTATTAGCTATCTGCAGAATAAAATATTTTGATATGACGGGGAAGAGTTTCGCTTGGGTACGCGTATTTTTATTTTTTCCGTCCAATAAGTCAAAGTATGGGCTTATATAGCCTGTTTCAACTGTGAATTCAGGGTGTATTGAAATATATGAAATATTTTTCCGTCTTAAAATTTTTAATAGATTATCCGCGTGAAATCCGCCTGTTATAAGTATGGCGCAGTTTGTTTGTTCGTTTATTTTTTGAAATTTAATATTTTTACAAAACGCGGAGTCTCTTTGAAACGCGTATTCGAAAAATTTTTCCATTTTCTTCGTATCCTTGTCTAATTCATTGATGCCGTTATTTATGTCTAATTTTAAACCTGTTTCCGCCGATATTTTTTCAAGGTATTTTCTAAAATTATCTATTTGGAATTTTTCTTTATTAGATGTGTAATAATCGTAATCAACTCTTGTTAGAGATAGGGAGAATAGTCCATTGATAAGAATGGCCGCGCGTCCGAATTCATCCAGCCTTTCTTGATTTTCATTTTGGAATAGTTTTTTTTTAATACTGGTTTCAATAGCGGTCATTTCTTCCATTATTTTATCTTTGTCAATTTCTTCATAAATAGTTAAGTAATCAACATACTTTAGAAACATAGGAAATTCGGTTAAAGGCGCGTCAATATCTTTAGCTTTGTTTAATATATATGAATAAAATAAATTTTGGGTAAATTGTTTCATTTTAAACTTTATTAAATTTAGAGTCAGTTCTTCACGTTCATTAATGGAAATATGCGTGTCTAAAAAGTGAATCAAATTATCTCTTTCTGATTCGGCTTTTTTGAAATCAATAGAGTTTTCAATTTCTAAGGTTTTTGATAGTTTTTTTATATTAGGAAATATTGATAGTGTAAGCCCATTTTTTCTCGCGGAATCAATTAAAAAAATGATGTAGTCTTTAAATGTTATTTTTTCTGATTTATATTCTGAATATTTATTTGATATTTCTTTTAATTCGGGAGAAAAGAGTTCGGATTTTAAGAGATTTAAAGCGCGCGTGAGTTCTAGCACCCGTTTTAGCGCAGTATCTTTTTCTTTTAAAAAAGCACGGTATGTCTTAAAATTTCTTATGTATAATTCAGGATTTTCAGCACCCCATAATTTTGTTTCTGGATTTTGGACGGCGAACGCTTCAGCGCCGTTTATTTCACCTGTTTTTATAAAGTATTCCAGTGTTTTAGAGCGGATGGGCTCATCAATAATTTTTTTAAAAATAGATAAATCATAATTTCCCGCGCCTCCTTCAAGATTTATAGTGTTTATACCATATTCGTTTTTAAAGTATTCCAAAATTTCCATAATTTTCTTTTGCGCGTAATAATTGCAATGGGCATCTTGAATATGGACTATTATTTTTTCAGATTGTCCTTTAAATTTGTCTTTTATAATTCCGATATCATGGGGAAGTGTCAAGTTAGCGAATAATGAATTATTTTCAATTTTATTTTTGTCTATTCCTTGGGTGTCTGATGAAATGGTAGATGTGTGTGGAGAAAATTCAATGGAACTAGATATAGAATTTTTTATTATTTGGGTAGTATTTTCTTCTCCAAAAGCATTGGGCAAAACACTTTCCCAAAAAAATATTAAGGCGATATTGATAGCTACGAATTTTAAAAATATTTTATATTTATTAAGCCAGTTCATTTTTTATACCTCCATAAAAATGGTAATCACTAAGCCGTTGGTAATAAACCTTTCTGTGTTATTTTGAAAACCTCTGTTTTGTCATTCCCGTAACAAAATTTTTTCAACTCGAATTTCTAATCTTAAATGTCGATTTTTTTCAAAATTTTTTGTTTCATAAAATTTTGGCGCACCTGTATAGATTCCTGCTTGCGCAGGAATGACAGAGGGGGATGATATTTTTTTTGACATTGGACATCCTGTCATTCCCGCCCCGTGTCACGGTACGCTGAATCCATGCGTGTCTCAGCCAACAATTTTGTCATTCCGGAATTTGCCGTAGGCAAATATCCGGAATCCATAAAAGTAAATTTTTTTCTTAGCTATTGCTTAATTTCGATTTTCTATTTTTCCAAAAATTTTTGTTTCATAAAATTTTGGCAGACCTGTATAGATTCCTGCTTGCGCAGGAATGACAGAGGGGGATGATATTTTTTTTGACATTGGACATCCTGTCATTCCCGCCCCGTGTCACGGCACGCTGAATCCATGCGTGTCTCAGACAACAATTTTGTCATTACGGAATTTGCTGTAGGCAAATATACGGAATCCATAAAAGTAAATTTTTTTCTTAGCTATTGCATTAATTTCTATTTTCTATTTTTTTCAAAAATTTTTGTTTCATAAAATTTTAGTATGTGAAAATGACAGTATTAAAAATATAACTTCTTTAGTGAATTTCTTTTTTCTTAATATATTAAATAGCATACCTCAATAGTTAATAAAAAGCAAGATTTAGTATTATTTTTTATCTCATAATGCAACCGTTATTTTTTAGGTTGTGCGCTAATTATAATTTATAAAATGTAGAAAATATAATATAAATATTATAAATAATAAAATATAATATATTAGTTAGAATGATAAAAGTTAAATATATTTATATTTGTTGAATATATTTATATTCTTTGTTAAAATATTTTAATGTGAAAAAAATAACAACACTTTTAAATAAAAGGATATTTATGAAAATTAAAAAAATTATTATTACAGTTGTTCTATTTTGTTTTTTAAGCGAACAGTTTATTTGGGCCGCTGGCGGGGCTGAAAATCTTAATGCGCCAGCAAAAATTTCGGTTGATAATTTTTCACTGCAAGATAAATTTTCGGACGATAAGTCTCTTATCCCTGCCAGTGCTAAAGTTGAAACAAAATATTTTTCAAACGCTAAAGAAACCATAATAAATATTCAAGATTCTCACGCATCTCTTTCCGCACAGTATTCAATTGTAGATATACTTAAAAATCTTTTGTCGGCTTATGACATAAATGTTGTGGCTGTAGAAGGTGGTTCGGGTTATATCGACACATCTATTCTTGGTACGTTTCCTGACGCTAAAGTGCGAGAAAAGACAGCGGCGTATCTTATGAAAGAAGGAAAAATTTCCGCGGGAGAATTTTTTTCTGTTTTATCTAATGACAAAAATATTGCGCTTTATGGCGCTGAAGATAAAGGATTTTATGAAGAGAATGCTGAATATTTTAAAAAAATATATTCGGCAGGGTATTCAAAAATAAATATATTAAAAAATATAATTCAAGCGCTCGAAGAAAAAGAAAAGAAAACATATAGTCCTGATTTGGCAAAAATAGTTTTTAAATCAAGGCTCCATAGAGCCGGAAAAATAAATTTTGCGGTTTATTGGGAAGATTTAAAGGCGATGTCTAGTAAGTACGGCATAGATACTGAGATATATTTGAATATTAAAAAATTCATTGAGGCATTATCTTTTGAAAAAAATATAAATTTTGATTCCGCTTGTTTAGAGCGAAACGTTTTGATTGATGAAATTATGCGCCGGTCTTCCAAGAACGAACTTGAAAAACTTCTTAGCGATTCCACGTTATTTAAAGAAGGAAAACTTTCGGAAAGCGCTTATTATAGGCGTCTTTGGAATTTAGGCCGGGATAAAAATATAGATATAACTTTTTATAGTAATTTTTCAGCGTATTTAGATTATATGGAATCATGTCTAGAGTTTGATATGTCTCTTCTTACAGAAGAAATAGAACGTGCTGAAACAGTCCTTTTTGATAAGCTTTTTTTAGGGATAAACGATAGAAAACTGTACGAGTTGTGCCGGATAACATCTCGTTTAATTTCATTTTTTAAAATAGAGTTAAGTACCGAGGATGTTAATTATATTGCTAGGCGTATTGGAAAGATCTCGGCTAATGATTATTTTGAATTTTTAGATAATGAAAATGCCGTAAATATTTCAATGGAAAAAATAGGGGAAACTATCGCGTTTGTCAGAGAAAATATGAAGTTTTACGAGCTTGCGGAGAAACGAAATGGTGTAATGCTAAATAATACCATAAAGGCTATGCGGAATGAGGGAAAGAGCGCGGCTATTCTTATATCAGGTGGTCATCATTCTAAAGGGCTTTCAAATTTAGTAAAGGAAAGCGGTCTTTCATGTTTAGTTTTTTCTCCGAAAGTTTCTAAAGATATAGAGCGGCCGTACGCAGTTATTTTGACTAGAAAAACCGGCGCGTACAGCGAAGCAGGAAGAAAAGCGGCGTATGAGACGATAGCGCTTGAGACGTATTTTAATACCGGAGATATTTCTGAAATTCAGGAAGTCTTGGCATATTCTATCGGTCAATCCTATCTTTCAGGCGATGATGTGAAAAAAGAAATCGCGAAGTGGGTAGAATCCTATACTAAATTTTATGAGAATATGCCCGCCAATCGTAGAGAAGCTATGGAGTATCCGCCAATTACTCCCGAGACTCTCGCGAATTATTTGCATTCAATAACAATTGAACCTTCGGGTGATGAAGAAGCGTTTGTGACAATTAAAAACGATACTTACCGAGTTAAGTCTTCCGGAGATATTGCTAGCGATATATGCGGAAAACCGGGGCTTAAAAATGTATCATTTTTTTCTATAAAAAGATATGTTGAAATTTTACGTTCATTATTGGAAATATTTGATGATCCTTTAGTATTAAACAATATCAAAAAATTTTTTATAAATAAACACGCGTCTTTTATAGCGGCATTACTTTGCGCTACAGTTGAATCTTCAAGTCGGTTTATATATTATTTTAAACGTATTGAGCTTAATATTCTAGCGTTCAAGAGTGAACGAGGACCAAGAACCAAAATAGCTGTAGCGAAATTTAATCCTAAAGAAATAACAGTTTTTCCTAGTTTTCAAAAGGATATAGAAAAAAGCTGGGGTATGATGAGAGACCGCGCGCCTATGTATTTTAAGTATCAACTTGAAGGAGGAGAAACTCAAGAGGTTAATGACGGCGCTCCGGACGAAAAATGCGCGAGAAAAGAAGTGTGGACAATCGATAAACATATTGAGGAGTTTAAAAAAAATCATCCTGATTATGAAGTTGTAGGTTTTGTTGGTAATGGAAATATTTTAGCGAACGCGTCATTGGCAGGATGGGTTAATGGAAAATTATACGCGATAGAACAGGAAAAAGCGATTATTAATTCAGGCAATAGCCGTGTATATCCGTCACTTGTGATGTGGAAAGATGGGCATTACAGTATTGAAGAAATAAAGTTTACTCCGGAAAATAAAGTGTTAAAAGCAAGGAATGATGAAGATATTACATTAAAAATTAATTTTACGAATTCAGGTATAGGCATATTGAAAAATAGCTCGCCTTATGATCTCGCGGAATATTACTATCATGACGGAGATGTCAGGCATTATCTGGATTTTCCGTTTATTCCGTCAAAACTTATTCATTTTGGAGTAAGTCATTTTTATGACAATGAAGGTAATGCCAAAAAAGAATTATTAATTCCGGCTATAAACGGCGAGCGTGTAACACTTAAACTGGAAGAACGCGGGACGCGCCTAGAAGAAGGAGATATCAATGAACTTGAGAAAAATTTAATTGAAGAGAAGCGATATAAGAAAGCGGAATCAAAAGAAAATGTAAAATATGGTTTTTATTTTATTGATAGAAAAATAGGCGAAATAACAATAGGTTTATGGCGCGGGATAAATCCTCATAATATATCTGGTATAGATAAAAACGGTAATCTTGTGTCTATTATCGTCGCGGGGAAATCAAATAGAATTGGAATAACGTTTAAAGAAGCGCAGGATAAATTAAAAGAGTTGGGTATTACGGACGCGATTATTTTTGATAACGGCGCTGACGCGATGATGAATATGAATGGCAAGAGGATTATTCCGTCTTTCACAGGAAGGAATAGAATTCTTAGCCTTTTAATTTTTGCCCGTCCGCGTGTAGATGGGAAAAAGAATAATATTGTTGTTACAGATAAAATGATTTCTGATGTGAAAAATTCATTTTTTATGGAAAGAATGAAAGGTGTTACAGGGATATTGCCGGTTATTATGGAGGAAGATGAGAAGTATTCGAGGTTCGCTCATATAAATCGTGTATTGGAGACCTCGAAAATGCTGGCAGATTATATATCTAAAAAAACAGGGCGTGTTTTTGATATTAAAAAGTTGGAACTTATGGCGCTATGTTATGACATAGGAAGAATCCCTTTCGGGAAAGTAGGGGAAAAGGCGCTTAAGGAATTTGGATTTCCATATTGCGAGTCAGGAGGAATATTAGCCGCGCTTGAGGCAAGCGGTATAAACCTTCCTGACGATATACAAAATGAACTTTTGGGATTTCACAGGAAAGGATATAAATTTCAATTTGATGAAACAAATGTATTAATGCTCGCGGATAAACTTACAAATATGATTTCAGATATTATTTTTGCCATGCGGCTTAAAATTTTAGTTATTAATGAAATCCCTGTTACAGTTAGAGAAGCATTCGCGTTAGATACTTTTTTAAAAAATATTACTAGTGAAGAAAGTGTTTCATTTGATCAATGCGTGTTGGGAATTATAGGTAATTTTATTAAAAAGCATATTGATGAGAATAGAATTGGTATTGTTCGCGGAGTATTGCCTGAGAATGAAAAATATATCAATAAATTTGTCCGTCCATATATATGGCGAAGAATAAATCACATTTTCCTTAAAGGTCGTAATATAAAAGAAATAATATCTAAAATACTTGATACGCTTGAGGAAAAACATGCTAAATACAGTTATGATAAAGAATTCATGTCAAAAGAAGAGTTTATATTAAATCAATTGGTAATGTTTACAGATAGAGACGCTTTACGGTTGTCTAGTGTTCCTCGTGAAATTTTTGAAGTGGATGAAAGTGAAATTTTGGAAGGCCAGAACGCGTATGTCGAGCATCATACAAAACGTGTTGTGAAAATAGCGCTTAGAATAGCCCGTAAATTAGGCTTACCGGAAGATTTAAAACGTATTCTTAAATACGCTATTTTAGCGCATGATTTAGGCCGCACTCCAATATTTCTGTATAAAGAAGAAATGGAAAAAATTCAGAGAGGTATTTCAGCTGTGCCGCTAGAAGAAAGAACTGAGCCGGTAATAAGCTATTTGGATAAGTGGTTAGAAAAAATAGCGCCTAAATATGACAAAACTGGTGAAATCAAAAAAATAAATAATATGGATAATAATGTTGAAAAACACAAAGAGATATGGAGATTTTATATTGCCCATGCCGCTCTTGGGAAAAAAGAATTAACCGAACGGGAAAAAATAGTAGCGGATAATATCTTTAGTCACGCGTCTGAATCTCTAAAGGTCTTAGTAGAGAGAAATATATTATTTCCGGTAGATATTTTTTATTTGATTGGGATGCATCATGATTATGAGAAATTTAATGTTCAATTAAATAAATACGAGGAATGGGGGAAAGATTCCGATACTCTTTCTATTTTTAATGCTATGGATTATTTTTACAAGAGAGATATTTATACTAGTTATATGGCTTTGGAAGAATGGAACGTGAAAATGCGTCTTCTTATGAGTATTTTTGTTGTAGCAGATTCGTTTGAACAAGGCAATAATTACGAAAGGCTTGTTGTTCTAAGGGGTAAAACAAGAGTAGAAAGTTTTGACGAAACAATAAATCATTGGTTAAAAAAACGTTTTGATGAGATGGAAAATATAGAGGAAAAAAGTCCCATTGCCGCGCTTATAGAGCTTATAAAAGAAGAAGATGAGGAACTTTTTGCTATCGTTAGTGAAGCAAGAACTAGTTCACGGCTTATGCCGGGAGATATTCTTATGATGCGCGGAGGGGATTTACCGATGGAAAGGCTTGTATTTGAAACAGATTCCAAACTACTTTCTATCATGGATAGAGTTTTAGATTTAGCTAATAAAAATTCAGTGGAAAGTATAATACCCGTTTCGCGATATGGAAAACCGGTTGAGACTTTTAGCATTCAGGGCGTTTCTAGCGCTATCCTTAATGAGAAAGGAGATATAATCGCCATGACCGGCAGAAAAATTTATCCGGCATTAAAATTTGCCGGTGAAGTTTTATCTAAAATATATGGAAAAAGTCGGAAAGAAATGATTAAAGAGGTTTTATTGGGTATTATAAAGAAATTTAATGAACCATTACTAGGAGTGCTAGAACATCCGGCAATTAACGTTATAAAACAAGCGCGGGATAAAAGAATTGTTTTTACGGATAGTGTCATTCTTCTTTCCCGTGTGCCGTGTAGCAATTGTGTTAATGAAATAATAAATGCCGGAATAAAAAAAGTTGTTGTGGCTACGTCTTTATCAATGAAAAAACTTAAAGATAACTCTGAAATAATGCAGTTGATCTCAAAAAATGTGGCTGTAAGAATAGTGCCTGTTATGCCGAATAATGTTGTTATTAATGATTTAAAAGAAAAAGCGAGAGACTATCTTGAAAATCAAACGAAAGAGACTCATTTTTCGCGTGAAGATCAGTATGGTTTTGAACAGGTAGTACAGGATATTTTAGGCCTTACCGTGCTAAGTGAAGAAGGAAGACATCCCCGTGTATGCGTTATAAACGCAAATTCTTTTGACCTAAAACTTGGATTAGATAAGTATTCTCAGGAAAGAATGCCGTCAAATATAATTCCGTGGTATTTGGCGTCTCTAATAGAAGCGCCTCTTAAAGTTATTATAGCGGGAGAGTATTATAATTGTGTAAATATAATTAACGATATAAGGGATCTTGGATTTTCATTGGATAATGTTTTTGTGTTGGAAGGGCTTAAACCGTATTTGGAAATAAGATTAGTATCTGCTAGTAAATTTTATGATAAGTGGAGTAAAGCGCCTCCCAAATATGCGGTAAAACTTATAACTACAGGGGACTTGCTAGAGAAAGTTGAATATGATTCATATCGGCGGGAATTAAAGAAAAAATTAATAGAATATTTAAAGTCTTCGTTTTTAAAAGAAGTATTACCATATGATGAATTCGTTACAATTTTATTGGGACAACTTAAAGATGAGTTTTCGGTATACGAAATTTTGAGAGATGAAGAATATTTTAGGCATTTAGTTAAAATAATTTATAAAAATGTTATAAAAAGTATAAGAAGCGATAAACATGTTTCCGTTGATTTTCATGATTTTCTTAAAAAAGATAGGGCTGAAATTTTGGTTGCGTATAGGGACGTTACTAGCGGAGTGGTACCGCTTGTTGAATCGGTGTTGACTTCCTCGGGTGTATCTATCAGGGATGTAGTTAAAGTTTCAATTCCAATTTATGTGCGAGGCATTGAAAGTAATATTTCGATACAAATGTTATTACTGCGTTCGGAGGCTAAAGAGATAGTTAAAAAAGAACGTGAACAGCTTTTTAAGGAAATTGAAAAACGGGTATTTCACAGAATTGATTACGCTATTCAAATGCCGCTAGGC
This sequence comes from Candidatus Omnitrophus magneticus, assembly GCA_000954095.1. Taxonomy (GTDB): domain Bacteria; phylum Omnitrophota; class Gorgyraeia; order Tantalellales; family Tantalellaceae; genus Omnitrophus_A; species Omnitrophus_A magneticus. Next base: position 12,628 of record JYNY01000500.1, read on the forward strand.
GTCCGTGTGACTACATGCGGTATTATTTGTTCATCAGTTATATCAAAAGTCGAAGCATACATGAGAGAGTCTGGTTTAGTTGAAAATCCTTCGGTTATTATGAAAAAATACTTTTTCATATCACAAAGGAATGAGAATCGGAAAGGGAAGAAAGGGGATGTTCAAAGGGCTATATATCGTCTTAATTTTACGAACGATTGTCCGAAATCTTTAATAGATAAATCTTCATTAATTACTGTTGAAATTTTGAAGTCTATGGTTGCTGAAGGTATGAATGTTAGTGTGAATGAGAAGATTGATAAGGTGACGAATAAACCGTATATCGAAGTTATTCTTAATGTGGATTCAAGTACTCTTACAGCTTATTGGCTGGCATTGTGCCATAGGGATTTTCAGGTTGCTGAAAATGGAGGTATACGAAGTTTTTCGCGGTATGAAATTGTAAATAAATTAGAAGAACGGGCTGAATCACTTATAGATGGAATGAAAAGTAATAGTGACAGAAAGGATTTTTATTTATATTTATATGGGGATAACACCGCGAAAAATCCGGGATTAATTAATGTAGTAAAGTATCCTGATAAATGGATACAAATAAGTGAAGAAGAATATAATGAATATTATAAATCAGATAAACAGGTATCTAAAAAAATTATGGTAGATATTAATGGGAATAAATGGATAAAACTTCAAGATTTGAAATGTATAAAAGTTGAGTCGTACAAACAAGTGGAGGCGATAGGAAAGAAAAGAAGTGATAAAAGGTGTTCACTTATGGATATACAACGTGTAGCTCATGGAAATCCATATTTTGCGAGGTATATAAGAAATCTAAAAGGGAAACGTTTTGTTTTTACTGCTAGAGGTTCAGGGAGTATTTTCCAAAGTTTTTCACTTATGAATATGATAGAAGGCAAAACATATGACAGTAATATGTTTTTTATATCAAAAGACACATTGGGATATGATATTCCTAGAATGTTTTATCAGTTTCTTTTCAGGCTTTCAGAAAAATATGGAGATTATGATAGAGATGATGAAGCTGAAAAAGGTAAAAGCTTTGCCAGATTAGCTGAAGATTTGTGCGCTATAAAAACTTCATCAAATGAAAAAAGCGGTATATTTGATAATATTTATATGAGTGAACATAACATAAAAAATCTTACAACAGGAAAAGATATAGGATTTTATAGAGCGAGGGAAATATCCGTATATTTTGATAAAAAAACAGAAAAACGAATAGAAGTTTTTATAGTTAGGGATAGTGATAACGGTGTGGAAATAGGCAAGATACATAGGGAGGGGCCGGAGATAACTGTAAAATCAACTGGCCATGTATTCAGCGATAGCCGAATAATTAATATTGAAGGCAAGATATTAGATGGTATAGCGCAATACACAGACATTAAAATTTCCGGAGAAAAAGAAATAATTTTAGTTGAAACACTAAATACTCTTTACGAACAATATTTAAAAGCAGGTATTTTAGAAGGGCTTTCTGCCGGTGATAGAATTGTTTTAGTAGAGGAGTTGGCAAATGGGACGTATTATTTTATGTCCAAATATATAATCGAAAAAAAGACAATGGAAGAAGGAAAGCCAATATATGTTGATTTTTTTACAGGGCAGGCTCGTTCTTTTTCTCAAAATGATTTTCCGGATCATCCTATGCTTAGTGTTGAAACATTGATGAGAGATTACAACATAAGAAAAGAAGAAGCTATAAATATAATTGAAAATGTGTCTAATACCGCAAGTCATCTCCCTCATCCTGTAATGGTTCCTGAGGGCATAAAAAAACCTATTGTTAACGCCAAAATTCCTCTTCAACTTGAAGAGGCAGATATTATTCTAGGTTCATATTTAAAATCATTATTCTTGTATAACGGCGTTATAAATTATTTTGAAAAATATATAACAGGGGATAAGAAAATTGGGCATGCTTTTAACGCATGGTCTGGAATGATGGTAGGTAGTCTTTTATTGTTGCCGTCATATTTTTTTGTTAAAACTGTATACGATATGTTTTTTAAATATAATACTAGCGAGAGTTTTATAACAGGCCTAATTCTTCTTTTAGGCGGGATTTATTTTGTTTTTTCTGCTGGAAAGTTCATGATTATAGGGAATGAAGCGTATAAAGCTCTTCGTTCTTTCGGATTGTCAATGCCGCGCGCTTTATTTGATAGAATAGCCGTGCGTACCGCGCGCGGGAATATTTTTTATCATTCCGCTTTTAGGTTTTGGCCAAAAAATTCTTTTCTTTCTTATCTTCCTCAATTTTTATTATTTGATTCTCGTGAAGAAATTAAAAAACATGAATCATACGTGTCTCATTTTATAGGGATTTTGGCGATGTTGCCGCTCGCTGAAATTATTATATATTTATTCAAAAAATATGGAGATAGGTTGTCTATTTTTCAAAGAAACGATGGGGTTTTGGACGTAAGAAGGATTATTGAAGGAATATATATTTTTTCCGAAAAATTGAAACAGAAGTTAATTGAAATTTTATTAAAAAAATTTACGGACATTACGGTTTATGTTAATAAGTCGGTAGTGGTAGCTGTTACTTCGCCTCAACTTAAAAGTGTATTTGATTTGAATAGTGAAGAGATAATGGATGGTATTCCTATTCCTCTAAAAAATCATACGAATAGAGTGCATGATATCGCGCTACGTTTAGCGGATGAAATGGGTATTAGCGAAAACGATAAAAAAATTCTGGAATACGCTATATTTTTTCATGATATCGGTAACGCGGAAAAACATAGGAATAAAGAAATAATTGAAAAAAATATAGCAAAAATACCTTTTGAAGATAGAGTTCAATCGGCATCTGAAGAATTGAAAAAATGGCTGGATACAACTGCTTATAAATATGTTTCATCTGAAAGAATAGAGCGCGTGAGAGAGAAAGTAGAAAAAAATGGTGACTATTATCATGCGTGGATATTATATTTTGAAATAATGTTTGATAAGGAAAAGCTTACAAAAGAAGAAGAATACATAGCCTATTCATGGTATTTTCAAACTAGAATGTCCGTAGAAAATTTGAAAAATACAAGTTGTCAATATCCTAGAGAAATAGAATTTTTAGTCAAATATCATCATGATTACACCGATAAAGTTATAGACGCGTGCCGTAATGAATTAGCCGTATCAGGCGAACGGTTGAATCAGATTATATTACTTCTCGATATTTTTATGGTGAGCGATTCTTTTGAAATGTCTAATAATTATGAAATGCTTGTTAGTCTTGGGTCATTTGAAAGGGTAAGGAATTTTAAAGAGGGAATTGATGGATGGCTTAGCAGGCGTTTTAAGGAACTGGCGCATGGGAAAAGGGGGAACACGGCTATTTTGGTTTTGAAAAAACTTTTAAAACGCGGGGATGAAAAAATTTTTGATATACTCGGTAGCACGCGGCAATCATATAAGCTTTTAGAAGGAGATTTAAAATTTTTAAAAGAGATACCATTTAGCCTTATATCTAATGGTGAAGAAATTCAAATATTGCCTCTTACAAAAGCCTTAGCAGTACAGAATTACGCGCGTATTATTGAAATCGGAAAAGAGGCTGGCCTTAATAATACTTTATCAAATTTTTTTTATGATAGGATTGTAAATATGGAATCTGATTCACCGGATATTATAGAATTAAACGGAAAATGGTCGCATAGTTACGCGGCATTTGATATAGATGGGAAATTGGTTGGTATTGTTATGGCGTATGAATGTGAAAGCAATGGAACTATAAAGTCTAAATTTGTGTATGTGGAGAGTTTGGCGGTAGATAAAAATTATAGACGTAGAAATATAGCCGCGATACTTTTACGGATTGTGGCTAAAAATTTATTAGAAAAAGGGTTTGTGTACCTTAAGAAAAATAATATGGATATTCCTATTGGATTAAGAACCGGTATCGGAAATTTTAAAGCTCAAAAATTATATGAAAAACTTGGGTTTATATGCATGAAAAATGAAGTATATTCTAAAATATATATAGGATACCCTGCCACTATATTAAAAAGAACAAAATCAATCAATTTAAAGAGGATATCTCAAAATATAAATATTATTATTGGCATAACAGGAAAGAATATAGAAAAACTATTGGACTATATTAATAAAAAATATAAAACAGTAAAGGTTGTATCCTTGAATGGGTCTCCAGAAGATAATTTAAAAGCTATTGAAAAAGAACGTCAAAAAAATCACGCTTATGGTTCGTTTATAGTTGATATGAGCGGTGAATGTTTTAGCGCAAAAAATAATATTAGAGAGTATAAGAAAAAAATAGAGTCTTTAATTGAAAAAATTATCAATATGCCGCACGGTGAACAGCTTTTAGAAACATTTTCTCAATATCCTGAGAAAGTCGGTTTAACAAATGAAACAATTGAAACATTACAAGCATTAATAAAAATCGCGGTTAAAAAATTTCCTGAAATAAAATCATATAATATGTCGCGTATAAATATTTATGAACATAAATTTAATGCTGTCCGCCGTCAAGGTCGGGTAGTAATTTCAAATTCTTGTGTTTTAATGGACAAATTTAATCAGACGCATGAAAGGAACGGAACAAAAGTAGCGTCATTCCGAGTAGATAATCTTGTTGAGCTTAAGTGGCTTATTGAAGAACACAGGCGCGCGTTAAAAAAATACAGTATCAAAGATATAGAAGAGTTTCCAATTAAATTACATATAAGACTTTCTGATAGAAACGCGAATAGCATGAATATTGATAGCTTATTAAAAAAATTAGGAATAGATGATGTAATAGATTCAAAAAATATTTCCTTTGAGGACAATGCCAGTTTATCTAAAATTTATGACGATATAGTATCGAGAAATAATTTTTATGGGATTGTGTCTCCGGAAAATATTGCTATCTGTGACACGCGAGAAGAATTGATTAGTGACAATGGGTCACAGGAATTATTAAAGAAAAACACGCGGTATGTAAGGCTCTCAAAAGGTTCAGCGGTGCAAGCATATAGCTATGTCAGTTCTCTTTTAATAAACGGCGCGAGTGATGGAATCTTAATTGAAAACGCGATTGTGAAAATAGTGAGTAAAGACGGAATAAACTATATTATTTTAGAACCGGTAAAACCGATTGACGCTGATGCTTTGCGCGAAGAAATAGAAAATTATGAACATCTCCTTATCGCGGCGTAAGGGGGACACAGTATTTTTTGTTAAATTTTTTAAAAATTATTAAGGAGTATATTATGAAGTTAGCAAAACAAAAAAATTATTTTTTATATAAAATTATTTCAGCAGTTGTAAGTATTGTGTTTTTAGTAGACTCAATATCTTGGGCGCTTCCTGATAATGCGAGGAACGTTTCTACAAATACATTACAGGCAGAGTTATTTTGCGAAAAAATGTTTAAAGCGCCGGATATAGAACGCGCGGAACTTAGAAGCGAAATGGAGCTAAAGATAATTTGCTCTCTACACATTCTTAATCTCTTAATTCACAATTATATTATCATTTCATATATCATATTTTATTCATTTCTTATTCCTTTTTATATTTTTATTTTCTTTCATGTACCGCTGTGTTTTTATTATCCTTAGCATACTTATGATAATGAATCAGTCGAAACTCGCGCGTGAGGCAAAGTTTATAAATTGGAGAAACTGGTAACTTGTGTTTTAGGAATTACGCTTGAAGAAGCGCTCGCGAAAGAGCCGGAAGTAAAATCTATTTATGAAAAAGACCCGATGGTGCGCTC
>JYNY01000501.1 GCA_000954095.1 Candidatus Omnitrophus magneticus
ATAATTTCTGCTCCCTTTTACAATTCTGGTATTTTTACAATCTTTTCCCCATTTTCTTCTGAAATTTTATACTGATTAATAAAATCTTCAAATTCTGTTCTACTCTTAGTCAATTTAATCTTTGCTCGTGCAATAAAAGTGGCAACTTCTGAATGTTGATAATAATCATGCCCTACACCCTCTATTTTTATATTTAAAGTCTCTACATTGTTAAAATATTTTTTACCAAATCCGGGAATAGTTTGACAAAGCAAATCTTCACTCCCATAAAAATTTAACACACATTTCACATGATCATTATTGATTGTTGTTTTTTCACTATACCCTCCAACTGCCACTACTATCGGCACATTATCCTGCATTAATTCCAACATTCCCAACCCTGCTTCAAATGACCCGCTATAAAATTCTGGAATTACTGGTTCACCAAATTTTATTTCTCCACTCTTATATTTATCATTTAACTTCTCTCTCAATTCCCAATTTAAATGCCCTATTTTTTTATTTAAAAATATAACTCCTATACATCCAAATAATGCTAAAAAATAACTTATACAGTAAAAAAATGCTACTAATCCCTGCCCATGTAATTTCTCAAAAACACTTACAAAAGGTTGCCCGTTAAAC
>JYNY01000508.1 GCA_000954095.1 Candidatus Omnitrophus magneticus
TTATCAACTAGACGAGGAGGCAGTGTAAGCAAAGAAGCATATTATGTTATTTTAGGATTAAGGAAAGATTTTAAACGAGAAATATTAGGTGTTTATAATTTTCCGTCAGAAACAAAATCAGGAATGGGAACTATTTGCGATGACCTTAAAAAAAGAGGAATTAAGAGAGTTTTATTATGGGTTACGGATGGCGTGGCAGGCGTAGGAGAAGAAGTACAAAAGAGATTTTCATATACAAAAAAACAACTTTGTATAATCCATAAAAAAAGAAATAATTTAAAAAAAAATATTTTTTTAATTAAAATAAATTGATTATAGAAAGAGTTTAGGGGATAGGAGAGA
>JYNY01000502.1 GCA_000954095.1 Candidatus Omnitrophus magneticus
AATAGATACCCCCGCCTTTACAGGCGGGGTTCTTTTTCAGAATTCAAACTTCGTTTGTCCTGTGTCTTCCTTCTCTTGACTCTGAATATATCTACAGATAATCGCCTCATCTATCCCCACCGTTGAGACGAAAAATCCTTTCGACCATATCCCCTCATTGTCCCAATACACTTCTTTCAAAAAACGAAACTTCTTGCTCATGTGCCTACTTGTATTTTTTTTCAACGTTTCAACAACCATACTTACTGCATATTTCGGTGGAATTACCATTTGCAAATGAATATGATCAATATCTATTCCTACAGCAATGTATTCCCAGTCGGGGTAATACTCTCGGACCTCAAGAAGTTTCGTTTTCAGATATTCACGAACTCCTTTGTTCAGGATTTTTCGTCTAAATCTTGTAACCCATACTATGTGGTACTGCGTCCTATATACACAATGTGCTGCCTCTATTAATCTCATTTACTCAGAATAACTAACACAAAAGGCACAAGAAATAGGCTCTCAGCACCCCCTTTAACGGCGGAGATGTCCCGCTAATGTATAATTATTGTGAACAAAACGAACTACTTCGTCTCGGTGTACATCTAAAAGTCTTATCTTTCTTAAATTCTTGTATTTTAACATCAGAAATTCTAGATGGTGTTGCACTTAACAGATCTATCAATGTCAACCTTGATAATAATGCTTCTTTTATTATTCTATGTAAATAAAATAACGATTTTTCGGGAGTGTATAATCTTTTGTGTAAATAGATAATGTAGTAAGGGAGGTGGTATGGGGCTTGCCCCATACCGGGCGGACTGGTAAAATGTCTGCTATGTTTTATTAACTTTTACACAGGAGGTTTTTTATGCAGATTTCTTTTAATATTGATGAAGAATTAAAAAAATGTAAAACCATTGAGGAACTTACAGGAAAAAACGGACTTTTTAAAAGAATGCTTAAAGAAATAACAGAACAAATTCTTGACGCTGACCTCAAAGTCAATGAAAAATCCATAGTCAAGGCGCAAGAAAATTCCATAGTGTAAATACAAAAAAAACTAGTTAGAATCACCTCCCTTTTTTAAGGATTTAGCTCTATAGCTGTGACCTGATATGTTGATAATAGTAGAGTAATGAACAATCCTGTCAAGAATAGCAGAAGCCAAATTATGGTCATCGAAAATATCAGTCCATTGTTCAAAAGTTTTATTTGTAGTAATAATTAAAGATCCTTTTTCATATCTACGAGAGATTATTTCAAAAAAATCATTAGCGCTATAGCTTGGTATTTTTTTAAAACCCAGTTCATCTAGGACTAATAAGTCAGCAGATAAATAATATTCTAATTTTTTAAAATAAGTATTATCCGCCTTAGAAGCATTTAAGGTATATAACAATTCAGAACAAGAAGAAAACAAAACTTTAAATCCTTTCATTAAGGCTTTAATAGAGATAGCAATCGCGAGATGCGTTTTGCCTGTTCCCGGTTTGCCGATAAAAACGATATTTCTTTTTTCACTAATAAATGAACAAGTAGAACAATCATTGATTAAACGTTTATCAATTGAGGGTTGGAAAGCAAAATCAAAATCTTCAATAGTTTTATAAGAAGACAGTTTACTTTGAGAGAATCTCTTTTTATAACTATTATCTTTACGAGTATTATATTCATCCTCAACTAATAGTTCTAAGAACTCTAAATAACCCATACTTTTTTGTTTTGCTAAAGACAAGCGTTCTTCGAGAGAATTGCAGATTCCAGATAATTTAAAATCTTTTAATCTATTTTTAAGCGAATTCATATTCAAGCGCCTCCTCTTTTGCAAATTCGACAGGTAAAGAATAAGAGCCATTAGAGCAAATCTTTTTAATAATTTTGTAACTGTAAACTTGATAAGCAAGAGCTCTTTTACAAGCAGAATCAACGACACCGCCGGGATATGTATTTAATAAAGATATTATTCCTTGTACTTTCCTTGACCAAAGATTAGGCGAGTCTTTTAAAATAGCAAAAAACATTTGTTCAGCAAAAGGTCCGATATTGTGCATTTTAGCTTGATATTTTTCTTGATATTCTGTTTCGGAATAAAGTTTATATTTTGGATAATGACTGTTGCTTGTAGAGAAAAGACCTTTACCAGATATAGTTGGATGAGTAGCAATTAATTTATTTTCATAATAGATTTTGACAAAAGATTTAGTTTTTTCGATCTCAAGTATTTTACCTACATATTCAAAAGGAGCAGAATAATAATTGTAATCAATAAATACATGGCAATCATGGTAAAGTTTTCTTGTGCCGACTTTAGCGATTTCAAAATTATTTAGAGGAAGCGGCAATAATAAATGTTTTTCTTCGGCATGAAAAACTTCTTTAGGGATTTTCCGAGTAGTGCCGTGAACTCTGCGATTGCAAGTGTTTTCGAGCCAATATAAAATCTGACGGTCTAAATCATCACCATCTTTAAATTGCCGGCCTAATACAAAATTGTTTTTAAAATATTTTATCCCTGATTCTACCTTACCTTTATCGTTGGGGCGATAAATTCTGCACGGAATGGATGTAAATCCATAATGCGCAGAAAAATCTTTATAAAGCTGTTGAAAGATGGGTTCATAAAAATTAGCTTCTAATATTGCTGCCTTTAAATTATCAATTCGAACAGTTTTAGGTATGCCACTAAAATATTTAAAAGCATTTTTATGACAATTTATAAAAGTTTCAACTGTTTGATCGTAAGTTTTTTCATAATAATCTAATCTAGAATAACTCAGTTTCATGTTAAATACCCAAGTTTTACGACGTTTCCCGTTGATATCAGTAGTGAGGCCAATATACCCAAAATCAACTTGAGCTTCTTCTGCTGGTTCTGTATGAATGCGAACAAATATATTTTCTTTCCTTTTAATACCTGCTAAAAAGCGTTTAATAGCTGAATAAGATATTTTTACTTCAATTTCACGCAGTTTTTGATAAATCAAAATCCCGCTTAATCCTTGTTCCATCCACTCAATAATTTGTTCTCGATAGGTATCGAGTTTTTGAGGATGAGGTTTTTTGATTGGAAAACTTTGATTAGATTTAATACGTTTAATTATCTTATCAACAGTTTTCCAATCATGTTTAACATCACGCGCTATTTGAGATTTGTTAAGACCTTTTTCAAGTAAAGATTTAATAGTAATATACATGGCAACTCCTAACATATTAACCACCCCCGTATATAGTTTAACTATAAATAGGGATGGAAGGTTAAAAAAATAAAAATTTTAGAAGGGGGATCCCCCTTCTACCTTCAAATAAACATCATAATAAAGCAAATACTTTTATTGGTTTATCGCTATGGAATTTTCTTGCGCCTTGGGTATGGAATTTATTTTAGCCTTGAGGATCCTCTTTCTTTCAGAGAAGTTGTATTGTTGAGAGCTCCTGAATTATCAACTTTATGCGACACGATAAAAAACACGCCACTCAACACCGAAATTACAAACTACGAAAAATTTCATGGCCGTCTTACAGAATATTTACAAGAATACTTGTTACACGGAGGATACTTACCCGCTATCTCTGAATACCTTATAAAAAAAACTATTTCAAAAGCAATCTTCGATATTTATATTCAGTGGATTATCGGAGACATTTTAAAACATAATAAAAACGAAAACTATTTATATGAAATATTTAAAGGAATAAACACTACTTACGGTTCACAGATTTCTTGGAATAATATATCAAAACATCTATCAATAGAACACCAATCCTGTCCGATAAAACTATTTCACCAAAAAACTAGTTGAAATTCCTTAATTTTAAAATCAGAAATTCTGGCTGGTGTTGCGCTTAACAGATCTATCAATGTCAACCTTGATAATAATGCTTCTTTTATTATCCTATGCAAATAAAATAACGATTTTTCATATTTAGATTGGTATTTTATATATGTCAAAAGTAAATAATATATCATCGCTATCCAGACTTGACTCATCACCGCATTTTTACTTGTTCCCAAAAATGTTTTTATTTGTAAATTCTGTTTTATCCATCTAAAAAATATTTCTATTTGCCATCTTGTTTTATATATTTGTACGATCGTTTTAGCTGACAGTTTAAAATTGTTGGTAACAATACTAACTACTTCGTCACTTTTTTCATCTAAAAATCTTATCATTCTTAAATTCTTTTCATATTTTTTATTTTCTAGTTTTATTTTTTCATCAGACAATATCCCGTCTTTCATTGCCTCTAGATGCTGTCCGAGAACTGTATATTTTAGATTGTTTTTTAATTTAGTCACAAAATAACTCTTAGAAAAGTCAATATTACTCCATAGTTCAAGGTCTGTATACGCACGGTCAAAACAATATATGCTGTCCGGTTTAATATTTAATTTATCCTTAGCTATTCTTATATCAGAAATATTCCCTTCAGTTATCACTG
>JYNY01000503.1 GCA_000954095.1 Candidatus Omnitrophus magneticus
TTCCGTCCAAGACTTCTCCTTTTATTAATTTTTCTAATTCTTCTCTTAATTCAACGCCCCCTCTTGTCATAAGTTCGTGAATAATTGCGCTATTCGCGGTATTTCCCCAATAGGGCAATAATCCGTCTTCAGGCGTAGACGCGTAACTAACGATAGACCATGGATTATATATTGTTACTCCTCTAAAATTGTAACCGTTATACCATCGTCGGACATCTTCTAAGAGATGTTCCAAATTAAAGGCTTTAAGTAATTCTAATACTTCTTTTTCAGTAAAACCGAATTTATCAGAGAATTTATGGCTAAGAATAGTAAACACTCCTAAATTATTCATGCCTGAAAATATAGATTCTTTAGAGACGCGTAAAATGCCCGTTAATACGCCTTTTTCAAGAGACGTGTTATCTTTAAAACCGCCGGAAAGAAAGTTTCGCATGAAACTTATAACATGTTCATAAAAGTTTTCTAAATATCCAGACTGTATAGGCGTATCGTATTCATCAAGAAGAATGATTACTTTTTTATTGTGGTAACGTTCTAGAAAAAAAGATAAAGTTTTGAGACTGTTTTCGTAATCACCTTGCTCAGCGGTAAGATTCAAAATTTTTTCAAAATTTATTTTATCTGTTTTGTCTAAGATGTTTCCTTCTATTAAATATTGATGCCGTTTATATTCTTCTTGTAGGAGCTTTTTTATTTTACTGTAAGTTATTTCCCACGTCTTTTCTTTAACATCTTTAAGCGTGAGAAAAATTACCGGATACGCGCCTTGTTGGTTCATGTATTCTTCGCCTAGGCGGCAAATAGCGAGGTCTTTAAATAAATACCCGTTGGATTTTTCGGTTTTTTCAAAAAAATAACGGAGCATTGAAAGATTTAATGTTTTGCCGAAACGTCTCGGACGGGGAATCAAAATAACTTTAGCGGATTCATCAATAATTTCTTTTATAAAAAGCGTTTTATCAATGTAATAAAATTTGTTATCAATAATTGTTTTAAAATCAGAATATCCAACCGGTAATTTTTGTATGCGCATATCAATCCTTTTTTATAAATTTTTTATTTCGCGATAAGCCTTCGGCAAAATGTCTCTAAATTTTGGATACTATATTTATATTTTTAAAAACGGGTAAACCCTAGACGCCATGCTGGTTTTAGCGTACAAAGTCATTTCTGTAACGCAATTTTTTTGTAATCACTAAACAAATAATAAGAAATTTTGTAATCACTAAGCGGTTAGTAATAAACCTTTATGTGTCCTTTTGCCCCCATCTTACCATTCCCCCGGAAAGCGTGAATCCATGAGTGTCTCAGCTAACAAACTGTCATTTCGGAATTTGCCGTAGGCAAATATCCGAAATCCATGGAAGTCTCGATTAGAAATCTAATCTCTATTTTAAATTTTAAAAAATTATTTTTCTGAAATTTTATCCCACCTGTATGGATTCCTGCTTGCGCAGGAATGACAGCGGGTTGACGCTATTTTTACTAGTTCAACTCCACTTTTAAAATGCGATACTAGTTGTGACACAGCCTCGGAAAGCGGGAATCGGCCCCCTTTTGTCATTCCCTCGGAAAGCGGGAATCTGCCCCCTTTTGTCATTCCCGCGAAAGCGGGAATCCATAAGGGTTTTATGATATTTTCGGCTCGAATTTTTCTTTTTCGATTTTCAATTATTCTACAAAAAATTTAAAAAAAACTTTTTGTCATTATAGCACAGCAGTACTTTTGTTCCAACCAGAAAACAAGTGTAAAACAAAAAGTAAGAAAAATTTTAATAAAAATGACTAAAATAAACCACATTTTTTATTCTTAATTTTGGCTCTAAAACCCGCATGGTTACTGGACTTTACGCGAGTCTAGAAAAAAAATATCGAAAAATCGGCTTTTCAAAATTTGCATTCTCTAGATTTGTCAGGTAAGCTTTATAGTAGAGAATGAGAAAGTGAAAAGCGAATTAAGAAAAAATAAGAAATAGAAAATTGAAAAAAAAGATACTTAAAAATAAAATAGAAAAATTGTAGAAGATTGGAGTGAAGAGTGATTAGTGATTAGTGATTAGTGAGTAGTGAGTAGTGAGTAGTGACAAAAATCGCGCGATGCGCGGAAGGATGGAGAGTAGATATGAGACAGTTGAAAAAAAAATTCAAAACCATTTCGGAACGTCTTACAAGTCTCGTCGAGACTGGGATTAATTCCGGAATAACAAAAACCGCGGCGGGACGCCGCAAAGGAGTGTGCACCATGTGCCACTTAAGAAATTTTTTGAAAATTATTTTTGGAAAAGTCGCTAGCCCAATGGGAATGGCTAGGATGGTTTCCAGTCAA
>JYNY01000504.1 GCA_000954095.1 Candidatus Omnitrophus magneticus
ATTTTTAACTGTTATCTGCGCTCTTTTGAAAGCAGTAGACACATATGCGCCTATGATTAGAGCCGCTGTGGCAAGCGAGGGAAAAGATAATAGAATTGGAGAGAATGAAGAGAATAAGGAAATTGTGTAAATTTTTATTGGAGATAAATTGAAAGATATGATGAAAAAAGGGGAAAAGGGCAGGAACAATATCGCAAAAGTCGTTGAATACGGCTCACGCCTTGTGGAAGATAAAAATAAACTCAGCGCGCATTT
>JYNY01000505.1 GCA_000954095.1 Candidatus Omnitrophus magneticus
ATACCGCGTGTTTTGAATTTTTCCATGCAAAAAAATATACGCGAAGTAGGAATTACTTCTTGGTACATAAATCCCGCTGGCAAACTCGATATGGATAAATTATTAAAAGCATTTCAAGAGTTTTATCGTGAAAATTCTGAAATGTGGCTTGAAAAATTTGATTATAAAGAAGCAGGACCGCATTTACTTTTAATGGCGTTCTTGCAGAGAGTAATCAATGGTGGTGGAAAAATAAATAGAGAGATGGCAGTTGGAACAGGAAGAACTGATTTACTTATAGAATTTAACGGTGAAAGATTTGTTTTAGAATTAAAACTAAAAAGGCTTCCTTCCGCGCGACAAAAAGGCCTCGACCAAATTTCACGCTATCTAGACACACTCGGCATGACTAAGGGGTATCTTATTTTATTTGAAATAAAACCTTCCAGCATTATTCCATGGGAAACACGCGTTAAATGGGAAGATATTTCTCATCAGAATAAAGAAATTACTATAGTGGAAATGTAAACTCAAAAAACATTATTTCTTCTATCTTTCCTCTCTCGTAAAATAAAAATAGATGATATTAGTAGGTACTGTCGCAAAATATTTTTTTAATTTCGCGACAACGCCTAGTAAGAAGTTATAACCTCGTACTGCCACGAGCTAGCGGGCTAACAATGAGTGGAACCGCTATATTTTCTATTATTTTATTTCCCCGCGCAATCTGTTATAATCTAGCAATATTTATCTATAAAATTATTTGGAGGAAATTTTAAAATGAGAAGTAAACGATATTTTAATACAACAGGTTTTTGTATGCCTGAAAGACATTATATGATTGACCCTTTGCGCAATCAAAAAATAATATTCGATTTAATAGATAAAACACAATATTTTACAATTCACGCGCCGAGGCAGACTGGAAAAACAACACTTTTACATGAATTGGCGCATAGATTAAATAAAGAAGGAAATTATATTTCTACAGTTTTTTCAGTAGAAAACGCGGGATATAAAAGTATTCCTTTGCCGGAGGCAATGCGCACAATAATTGAAAGTTTATATGAAGAAAGCTCAAAATTTTTACCAAATAACGAGTTGCCGCCAAAACTTACAGGATATAAAAAAAGTCATAATTTATTATATATGTATTTATCTGCTTGGGCAAAACAGATGAAAAAACCTATAGTTTTATTATTAGACGAAATAGATTCATTATACGATGATGTCTTAGTATCAGTGCTTAGGCAATTGCGCAATGGCTTTCAAGGAAGGCCAAAACATTTTCCTTCAACTATAGCTTTAGTGGGATTAAGAGATGTTCGGGAATATAAAACAAAAGTCCGTCCGAATGAAGCATCATTAGGCTCAGGGTCGCCCTTTAATATCAAAGCTGAATCAATACTTTTAGGAACATTCACAAAAGAAGATATAACAGAATTATACAATCAGCACACAAAAGATACAGGTCAGATATTTTCAAAAGAAATAGTAGATCGAATCTATGAATTAACCGGAGGCCAGCCGTGGCTGGTGAACGCGGTAGCGAATGAAATCGTAGAAAAAATATTAAAAAGTGATTACACAAAAAAAATAACACTCGCTCACGCGGAAGAGGTGAAAGAAAATCTAATCGCCAGACGCGACACGCATTTGGATAGTTTAATAGATAAACTCAAGGAGCCGAGAGTAAAAAATATAGTAAGCGCTATTATTAACGGAGATACTCTTATATATGACACTTTTAATGATGATCTTCTTTATGTTATGGATTTAGGGCTTATACGAAAAGAAAAATACGATATAGTCTTTTCAAATGAAATATATCGAGAAATAATTCCTAGGGTTTTGAATTTTGCGTTACAAGAAAATATTAAAGAAGAAGGGACCACTTCTTGGTATCTCAACCCTGACGGCAAATTAGATATGGATAAACTTTTGAAAGCGTTTCAAAAATTTT
>JYNY01000506.1 GCA_000954095.1 Candidatus Omnitrophus magneticus
TTAGGCACTTCGCAATTATTCGCGGACATTTCTATTACTACTCTAAATAATTCTGACACAATTCCTTCCCCTTCCATCTGGACATATAACGGCGCTTGTTTTTCATCATTGAGCAAGTCTTTATCTTCGTCTGTAAGCTCTATATGATTTGTGTCTCCTATAGCGATTTTAGTTACGTCTATATTAGCGCCAAACGTGTCCTGCATTATTTTTATGGTATCAGAAATAGAATTACATTCAGACTTTGTTACTATATTCTCCTTTGCTACCCTTCCTCTCTTCCTTTTCTTCTTCCTCTCTTATTCTTTTTCTTCTCTTTTCTCTTTCTCTCCCTTCTCCTTCCCCCCCCCCCTCCCCCCCCTTCTTCCTCCCTCTTCCTTTCCCTCTCTCTCCCTTTTTCCTCCTTTTCCCCCCCTTCCTTCTCCCCCCCTTCCTTTCCTCCTTTCTCTTTTCTCTCCTTTTTCCCTTCCCTTCCCAGCTCCTCCTCTTTCCTTCTTCCTCCTCCTTTTCTCCTCCTTCGCCCCTCCCTCCCCCTCACCCCATCCTCTCCCTTACCCCCCCATTTGTACCACTAAACAC
>JYNY01000507.1 GCA_000954095.1 Candidatus Omnitrophus magneticus
ATGCAGGAACAGATTTAATAATCAGACGAATTTCGGCGGGTTTAAACATATTCCGCAATTAATCAATCCCATTAAGAGGGAAGAATGAAGAAGCTCGATACGGAACTGCTTAACAAATTGGTCGGGATCAAATGGCTTCAGGACGGCCGTGATTATTCCGGGACAGATTGTGTCGGGTTGATGCAGTTGTATTTCAGCGCCAAGGGCGTTCTGGGCGTTGCGCCTATGATCAGCGAGTTTACATCTGAAACGCAGGACGAAATCATCAAAAGAATCATCGAGGTCAACACTATCGTTTCGCTTGAGGAGATTCAGGCTGAGGATGTTCTGGTTTTTAAGATCGAAGATGAATTGCATGTCGGGTTGTATCTTGGTTATGGCCGTATGCTTCATGCCAAGAAGGACGGCAAATCCCGCATTTCACGACTTACGCCGTCTTGGGAAAAATACTTCCTTTTCGCTATCAGAGAGAAGGACGGCAAGATTTATATCCCGCCAGCCGGGCCCCCGGCGGCTATCGCGATTGCGCTAGTGATTGCGGATTACGCCGCGGCGTCTTTCATTGCCGGTGGTTTGATCGCTTTGTCGCTTACTACGATTGGCTGTTTGATTGGTACGGCTATGATCGGGTATTCGATTGGATTGGCGATTCAGGCGCGTCAGACGTCAAAAAGCGGCGGGTCTTCGTCTTCACCCCGGTATCAGTTTGGAGAGTTGCAGACTACATCCAGCAATCAATATCCGGTGCCGGTGCTGTACGGCGAGGCGCGATTGGGCGGCAATATCGTTTTTCAAAATCCGGTGATGGGCGGCGAGCAGATAGATTTGCTTATCGTTCTTTGCGTAGGTGAGATTGAAAGCATTACGGATGTCAGGTTAAACGGCGAGGTGATTGGCAACTTCCCCGGGTGTTCGTATCACGCATTTTTGGGAACGCCTACACAAAATGTGCAGACGGATACGGGGCTGGATTTAGACGGTATTCAATATCGCAACACCGCCATGCTTCATGTTCATCTGGAAACCTCGGATAAGTTAAAAGGCGGCAGGCCGAATGTAACGTGTGTTTGTCGTGGACGAAAAGTTTCGACATGGAATGGTTTGGTGTGGTCGGCGGGACATTCGTATTCGGACAATCCGTCGGCATGTATTCGCGATTATCTTTTGATGAAGATGCAGGTCGGTGGGTGCGGGTATCTTACGGCGGACATCGATGATATGCCGTTTGGCGAGGTTTATGACTATTGCGCGGAGCTGGTATCAAACGGTCTGGGAGGGCAGGAGCAACGATATACCGTTTCGTTTGTGATTGATCAGAAACGAACGGCTTCAGATAACCTCACCGAGATGCTGGTGGGGTTCGCGGGCGCGCTCATTAGAAGCGGCTCAAAGCTCAAATTGCTGGTGGCTAAGACACAGAGTGTCGTTGCCTCGTTTGATGAGGACGACATCACGGATTTGAAGGTTATTCAAAAAGAGCTGGATCAGAAGATTAACCGGTTCGGGATCGAGTATTTCGATCCGACGCAGGATGACGCGAGGATCCTCGCGTGGGGCGCGGAGGACAAGGTTGATCAGGACGAACGCGGGCTTGTCGAGCAGACATTAACAA
The DNA here is from genome assembly GCA_000954095.1 of Candidatus Omnitrophus magneticus. Taxonomy (GTDB): domain Bacteria; phylum Omnitrophota; class Gorgyraeia; order Tantalellales; family Tantalellaceae; genus Omnitrophus_A; species Omnitrophus_A magneticus. Next base: position 1,613 of record JYNY01000507.1, read on the forward strand.
TTCCGTCTATTAATCGCAAGACGCAGGCTTCGCGGTTGAGTAATCAATATTTTTATGAACTAAAACTTTGCCCGATCTCTGTGGAGTTTACGACTTCGCTTAACGCTATAGGTCAGGAGATTGGCGACGTTATTGAGGTTACGCACTCATTGATGGGATGGACGAATAAGCAGTTTATCATTCAGCGGATTGAGGAAGATGAGCGGGATCTATTCAAAATAACGGCACAGGAATATAACCCGACGATTTATAACGATCGCTACGGCGCGACAATTCAATCGTTTGATTATGGCACGCCGCCGAATCCTTACGCGCCGGTGGGCGAGGTTTCCAACATTCAGATTTCAGAAAGTCTTTACTATCTGCATCGTGACGGAAGAAAACTGGATAATGCCGTCATTCCACCAGTCGTTTGCCTCTGTCCTTGCCGCATCGATGACCGCAACCGTAGTTGATCCGGCATCCACGGTCTGACCGTTAATACGCGTCGTTGAAACGTCCAGCTGACAAAACTCATCACCAAAGATGTAATTGCAGTAAAGCTGTTGCATCCGGCCGGTTTCAACCGCTAAAGATTTAAGTTTTGACTTACACTCGATCTTGACGCTGACTTCGGTCAATTCGGAAACGGCGTTAATGATCCCGTCAAACATGACCTTGGCATGCGTCTGGTCGTTTAAGAGATCAAGAAACACTTTACGGATAACAACACGCTTGCCTCTTAAATCAACCGAGTTAAGCCAATTACTCCAAAGCCTGTCCACGTTATCAAACTCACCCGAGACCGCCTCGATCTCCAGCTGATTGCTGGCCGGTATTGCCGACCGCTTGATCCTGAGCGATTGGTAATACTGCAAGACGCCGTCTAAATTCCAAAAGTAAATACGCCTGTTATCCGTGCAGAAATAAAACGTCTGGGTGTCACACGAATTCTGCGAACCCAAATAAAAGTCATAGAGTTCAACCGGCCGGTTTTCCTCTTTGACTGCCTCGTTCTTATATTGAACCGTTAAATCTTGCATGCTTCTTCCTTACGGCGCGGTGTAAATATTCCACAACGCCTCTTTGAACTTTATTGACGTGTTATAAAGTTTAAATTGCACCAACTCCTTCGATAATTTGTCGTCATCGAAACGCACCTGAATGTAATATTCGTAATCAGCCGTAATGACTGCGCCGTTTGCTGGCGCGGGCGAAAAAGTAATTTTCGCCAACTCATTCGTTAAATCGTTGGTAATGCTGACACCGCTTGTCCGCAAAATTCCGTTCACATAAACTTTGACTGAAGCGGTATCAACCGGAAAGTAATCGAGATTGAACACCGTCTGCGAACCATTGCCGGTGCCAACCGCTTCCGCCGTTACTTTATAACTCGTCGGAAACTTCACCCAAAACGTATCGTACTTGCCTTGTCTGGCTTTAAAGAAATCCCATATAAGACCAACCCCTGTTTCGCTTTGATTGCCAAGAGAACAATTAAGCGTACGAATTGGCCGTGACCATTTAGCCCTGCGTTTTTCTTTTCCACTGTCCGCCTGAAAAATGAGCGTCGAGAACTCAACGTCCTCTTGAAGTCCGAACTCCGGTGAAAATGTCAAAACAGCCGTACTCATAACCGACTCCTTATCGCGTTGCGAATCGGCTTGTTTTTATTGACCGCGTCAATGATCGCGTTCTCAAAAACATCCGGATGCTGAACGAGCATATCCCTGAACGATTTCGCGTCATTGGCGTTAATGTAGACATTAAACATCTGGCTTGTTTCGCCGATTCCATCTCCGCGATTTAACCGTTTCAGATTACCGGATCCCAAAGCCGACATACCCCGCCGCGACACCACTCCCTCGCCGGACTGCGCGATAATCGGAATCTCATCCGGCGCAAGGCCCGAGTGCGCCCGGATAGGTTGAACCACGCCACCCGCGTGATAAACCATCCCGCCTTCATGGAAGAATGGGATCATGCCCGGAAAAATCGCCCCCACCGTCTTAATCAAGATCATCTTGGCAAAAACCTCAGCTAAAACGTCGAGCATCATATTTCCGAACTCTGCGAAATAATCTTTTGCGTCATCCAGCTGACCGCGAAACGCGTCACTAAAGAAATGCTTAAACGCGCTTCCCACCGAACGCGCAGTTCCCTCCGCTACGGACTGAAGCGCGTCAAACTTCTGCGCGACCTCTTGAATATTAACCTCGTTGCCAAGACCTTTGAGTGAATCGACAAAGCCTTTGATTGCCGCTTTGGCCTTGTCGTATCCTTGAGCTAAACTGCCCTCTCCGGTCGAAAGCGTATTTGAAATCTTTTCGCCTACGCGCGTCATCTCTACGTCGGACGCCCTAATAAGCTGTTGCAGGTTTTCCCGAAACTTCTCGAGATTCTGTGCCGCCTCGCGGTAAGGCTCTCCTAACCGCCCGGGCAACTTACCCAGAATTTCATAAAACTTTATAAGACCAATCGTAACATTATCGAAACCCACCAAAAGGTACTTGATGAGTTTGACGAATCCGATGTAAACCATCTGCGCCCCGATCTCAATCGCATTCAAGACCGGCACAGCAACGTCTCTGAATTTAAGAAAAACCACGATCAATCCAGCCACAACAACGGCGATCCCCACAAGCCACGGATTCGCCAAGGCAAATAACGCGAACTTAGCCACCAAATCGATAATAATTCCCCCACGGGTCAAA
>JYNY01000515.1 GCA_000954095.1 Candidatus Omnitrophus magneticus
AGGTAAAAGAACCAAAAGGGTACTCGTACCCAGGGCTGAAAGCGCCATTGGTGTTCCCTGTGCGGTTCTTTGAAATCAAGGGTATGTAACACAAGTGTTTGTACCCCGAGGCTGCCGCGTAAAACTTTTGCCGAAACAGAAGAGAAACAGGGGGCGTGCCACAAGTGTTAGTCCCCATTGTCTGAGAAACCCCTTGGCGTGGGGTCTATACCCCTTAGCCATGGGGAGTATAAACAGAAGTTTTAATAAAAAAAGGAGAAACATTTTGCCGCCTGTACCAAAACACTTAAAAACAAGCGCTGATAGAACTGGCAAAGATTACAGGGAGCTCCACGAATGGATTGATGACCCCGACATAACTATCAAAGCTCAAAGACATGACATAACCAAAATATACGAGTATGGTGCGATCTTCGAGGAAAAATACGGTAAAGAGGGCGTTCAAGAGTATATTGCTCATATCCACGATGATATACACACAAAGTTTAATCATATTTTGCGTGACTTTGAAAAGGCCATGACAGACGCATTAATTTATTTCGGAGTCAAAAAGGAGAACATGTAAGTTGACTTATTACAAGGATTCCGATATAGACATTATGAAAAAATCTGGCGTCAGCGACGAAGACCTGGAACACTGTATCAAAGTGGCCCAAAAAGCAGTTGAAATCGCGAAAAGAACTACAGCCGAGGTGGATATAGAACTCATAGCTCGGGGAGCTCTCCTACACGATCTGGGCAAGTCAAAGACTCACGGAATAGAGCATGGCCGCATAGGCGCCGAGCTTGGCAAAGAGTTGGGGTTGCCCTCGACCATAACCGATATCATGGAAAAACATATACGAGGCGGTCTAACAGAGGATGAAGCTAAAGAGCTTGGTTTGCCTGTTAAAGATTATTCCCTCAAAACCATTGAAGAAAAAATCGTAATCTACGCCGACAGACTTGTGGATATCATTACTGAGGGTATAATCGAGTTAAAAGACGAGAGAGGATCAGAGACCCGCTTTGAGGAGATCATAAAGCAAAATATCAAGTACGGCAAAAACGATATAACAACTAGACGATATATGGAATATCATAAAGAAATTCAGTCTTTGATGAAGACCTGATGAACTTTTCACCATTTGTATTGCTATGCGCTACAGGGATTTTCGCCATATTTAGTTCAACTATAGCGAAGAGTCCTGTACTTCCTTTTTTTGCGTCATCTCTGGGTATAGGTTCCTCTGGTATTGGAGTTGTGGCTGCGGTGTCATCACTTGTTGGTATAATAGTGAGCATACCGGCAGGAATACTGGCCGACAGATTCGGTAGAAAGAAAATGTTAATGATCTCAGCCATTGTTTTCGCCACTGCCCCCATGTTGTATCTAATGGTGAGTAATCTATGGCAACTCATTATTGTCCGGTTTTACCACGGTATGGCAACAGCGATATTCATGCCAGTGTCTATGGCAATGATATCCGATATGTTCCATAAAGAGAGGGGAGAGAAGATTGGATGGTTTTCGACTTCCACTCTAATGGGTAGATTTGCAGCCCCATTGGTTGGAGCCAGCGTCATAGGGCTAATGGCCTACAGCCCCATACTGAGTTATAGGGTCATATACATGATTTGCACAATAGGAGGCGTTATTGCGTTGATTATTGTATGGAGACTCCCCGGCGATTTAGAACACGGCATCAACGATGTAGCGCCATGGATAGACGTCTTCGAGAAGTTTAAAAAATTGTTGCTTGTAAAGGGAGTCTTAATAACAAGCGTGGTCGAAGGAGCAGTGCTTTTCGCCTATGGAGGGTTTGAGACCTTCTTGCCTCTATATGCTGTTAATATAGGATTTACACCCTATGAAATCGGGATACTGCTGTCTACGCAGATCATCTCGGTAGCGTTGACAAAACCTTTTATGGGGAGGTTTTCTGACAAACATGGCAGACCACCGCAGATATTTACTGGATTAATACTCGGAGGGGCGTCTATGTTTGGATTTTTTATGTTTCGAGGGTTTGTTATGTTTCTCTTGTTGAGTATACTGTTTGGGTTGAGTATATCTGTCGTTGCGGCGGCAACATCGGCGCTGATAGCTGATCTGAGCAAGAAAGAAAGTCTGGCGTCAGCTATGGGAATTTTAGCCTCAGTCATGGACATGGGGCACACAACAGGACCTCTGGTGGCAGGTGTTATAGCCTCATATTATTCATATAGCATGATATTTGTCTTAGCGTCGTTTGTTCTGCTGTTTGTTTCCATAGCATTTTTGCTGTCAATTAAAAACATGAAGGCAGTCAATACAACTGTATGGCGGATCGCCAAAAAACGATGATTTTTGGACGAAACAAAGTAAAAAATGTCTTTGTCACGAATGGCATATTGCAGGATGTTGATCCATCAAAGTGGAAAGAACATCGTTTCGGACTCCCTGTTGATAGATGGTCAAGCCTAAAAGATAAGAGTTTCTGGATAACAGGGGCTGGTACGGGCTATGGCAGCGCCATTTCCACGGCCTTAGCTGCTGCTGGGGCAACCGTTTTTCTCACTGGCAGACGAGTAAGCAAATTGAGGGAAACTCTACAGAAAATGAGCGATCTCAATATATACACCGACAAATGCGTATTACTTGAGGCCGATATAACCAATTATAAAGATATTCTCTCGGCAAGTGAGAAGATAAAAGGTATGTGTTCGTCACTGTATGGGCTGGTTAACAATGCCGGCGTCCCCCCACTTGCGTCCAGCTATCCTTTTCAAGACGGAACCATAGAGTACTGGGAACAAACTATCAAAACGAATCTAACTGCTCCGTGGTTGATAACAAGGGAAATTTTACCGCATATGCTACTAGGAAAAAGCGTCAGGGTCATCTTCATCTCATCAGAAGCGGGATGGGCCTTCACAAGCGGAGTAGGTATATATAATGTCTCAAAGGCTGGGTTAAACAATCTGTCGGCTTCAATGGCTGAGGAGTACACGCAACATTTTAAAGATATAGACATCCAGATGAACACTCTTGACCCCGGAGAGGCTCGGACGGAGATGAACACTCACTCAAGGACAAGTCCCTACTCTGTCGTCAGCATGACACTGACATTGCTGTCTTGCCGCGAGAACGGCCCAAACGGCAAATTCTTTAGACGGGACGGAACCCACCTGGCATTTTCATACTCAAGTCCCTATGATAAATCTCTGCTCTAATATTATCAGAGCACTTCCGCGAAGTCCTTTTTTAGTCTTAGAAAGATCATTCCACCAGCAAATAATATAATAGAAGCGACCCCCCAAAAATAATAAAATTGCATGTAGTTGACCCAAAAAGCCTTGTGATATAAAAAGCTGTTTCTGTAGCCGTCGACTATATAGTACATAGGATTTAACTTTATGAAAAAAGCAAATTTTGGCGGTAATATATCCATAAGCCAGACAATGGGAGTCATCCAGAACCAAAGATTTAGAACCACTCCAAGCACTTGCCCGATATCTCTGTAGAATACATTTACAGCCGCAAAAATCCATCCAAGACCCAAACTAAACACGGACAAGGCGAACAAGTAATTTATGCTATAATCCCCAACATGGGATTCGTTAGAATAGTACAGCCTTTTTATCTTTTACTTAAACAGATATATAGACATCGTTCAATGATTATCGCGATGTCTGTTCAGGAGATAGTCAGCCGGTACGCTGGCACTGCTATGGGTTTATTGTGGTCTATAGCACAGCCTCTTGCTACAATACTTGTATTCTGGTTCGTATTCTCTTTAGGTTTTAGAGTGCGCCCGATAGGGGATGTACCATTTATACTATTTTTCGTCTGTGGCATTCTGCCCTGGAATGCATTCAGTGAATCCCTTATGCTTGGGTCGAATTCTATTTTGAGCAATGTTCATTTGGTAAAGAAGGTGGCCTTCCCGACAGAAATACTACCTATTGTATACATTGTGGCCTCCTTGATAATCCATGTATTTGTACCC
>JYNY01000509.1 GCA_000954095.1 Candidatus Omnitrophus magneticus
CTTTATTTAACGTTTGCCCTAGAATGGTTTTTATCTCGCTTTTATTGCCCGTGGTTAAAACAAGCCACCCATAATTATTTGAAAAAGCCATTAATATATAGACTCGTATTCTGGCCTGTAAATTGTCTTCAACAATTCCGCGCGCGCCATCTTTAAAAACAGGCGCTAAAATTTCTTGATACGCGTTCATAGCTGTCTCAATTGGCACTTCATAAAACATTATTTCTAAATTTTGAGCGATTTTTTTTGCATCATTAAATGTTTCGCTCGATGAATAAGGCGACGGCATTGTTACTCCAATAACATTTTCTTTTCCCAGAGCCTCGCACGCGATTACCGCGGTAAGCGCTGAATCTATCCCGCCGCTTAATCCTAAAATAATTTTTTTAAAACCATTTTTAATAACATAATCTTTTGTGCCCAAAACAAGGGCTCTATATATTTCTTCTATATTGCCCATTTTTTTAGTTAAACTATTTACGTTCCCTTGCTGTATATTGGAATTCTCTATGAATTTTTTTTTTACCAAATTTATTTTTTCTTGTTTTAATGCGGGAAAAATATAAATTCTTTTTAATGTATTTTGCTTTTTTTGTACCACAGGGGCTTTTTTAAATTTATCCAAATTTATATCAGCAATAACTAAATCTTCTTCAAAATGTTTTCCTCCCGCGATTATTTCTCCTCGCGGATCAACAATGAAACTTGCTCCGTCAAAAACAAGCTCGTCTTGGCCTCCTATAAGATTCGCGTAAACAATAACCGCGTTAGTTTCTCGGGCCCTGTCTCGCGCTAAATCTACCCGCTCTTTGCTTTTTCCAGCGTGATACGGCGATGCTGAAATATTAAAAATTATATCCGCGCCTCCTGCGGCTTGTGCCATATAAGGCCCGTTATCTACCCATAAATCTTCACAAATAACAACACCAAATTCTGCCCGCGATAAGAGCTCTTCACCGTTACTCTCTTGGCGCAAAAAATCATTCGCAAAAATCACACATTCTTTTGTAGCGTGCTTTTTTTTCCCAACACCAACACCATTCACAAAATCACCTAAAATAAAAATACTGTTTTTTTCTCCCGCGTTAAAATAGCGCTTCTCATCAAACACGCTGTAATTCGGAAGCATCATTTTATAATACGCGCCATAAAAATGTCTGTCACTTAAAACTCCTGCCGCGTTATATATTTCCCCTTTCTTATCCATGTCTACAAAGCCGACGATAGCGGTAATGCCTCTAGTATGTTCTACTATTTTTTTTAATCCTTTAATATTTTCTTTAATAAAATGCTCTTTAAACAATAAATCCTCCGCGGGATACCCGCATACTGCCAATTCCGGAAACGCAATTATATCCACTGATTTTTCTATAGCGCTATCAATGGCCGTTTTTATTTTTACTATATTGCCTGCAAAATCTCCAACTGTCTGATTTATCTGGCCAATAGCTACACGTAATATTTTTTTATTTTCTTTATTCATTGGTTACCTATTATACGCACCGGGGAAATACCGTTTTACTTGGATAAAAATGCTCAAAATTACGAGACCAACCGTTTCTAAAAATTGCTGGCGCATCAAAAGGAAAGGGCGCCTCAATATTATTTCTTTTTTAATTCATATGTCAAAATTACCGCTTCCGCTATCTCCTTCATTGTTACGCGCCTGTCCATACTGGCTTTACGCATCATACGGTATGCTTCATCTTCCTCTATAGAATGCGCCTTCATAAGAAGCCCCTTTGCCTTTTCAACTTTTTTTCTTGTCTCTAATTCTTCCTGAATAATCTTGGTCTGCACTAATAGCTCTGTATTTTGTATCGCAACCGCGGCTTGATTCGCCACTGCGCTTAAAAGATCTATATCCTTAGACATAAATTCATATTCTTGCGTTGTGTAACAATTTATTACCCCTATCACTCTGTCTTTAACAACCATCGGCACGCTAAGCATAGAAACAAAATTTTCTTTTTTAGCTAATTCTTTTTCTTTATATCTCGGATCTTCTAAAACTTTCAAAATTGCTATTGCTTGCTTGTCGCGCGCGACAAGGCCTACAATACCCTCGCCAACCTTAATTATGCGTTCCCTTAAATAATCAGGACTCATTGCCTGTGTGGCTCTGATTTTCAGCTCCTGTTTTTTTTCATCAAGAAGCCATAACGCGCAAATTTTAGCGCCCATAACTCCGGCAGTAAGACTAACTATAAGTTTTAAAATATCTTCTAAATAAAGATCTGCTGTTATCGCTTTACTAATTTTGGTAAGCGTATCTAAATAATCTTCACTGGTTTTTTTCATATAAACTCCCTCCAACTTTTCTCTAAAAAAAAGGCAAACCTGCTTTTCAAAATGCCACAATATCTAGCATATTCTACAGCAAAGTTTGCCTCTTATCCAAGACATATAATAATCGCGCAACAAACTTACATCATAAACATCATCTCAGCGTATGTCGGCAGTGGCCATTTGTCTTTTGGAATAATCCCTTCCAATGCATCAATAGCTTCTCTTAGCTTAACCATGCTAGCGATTGTTTTCTTCGCGGATTTTCCGCTTGCCACACTTGCCTCAAGTTCGCTTACAGCCGCTAATGCTTCTTCCACGTTAGACACCAAGCTAACTAAAAGCTTCTTCGACTCTAGCATTGTAATCTTTTTACTTATGCTTCCCACTTTCTGAATTGTCTCTGCTAAGACTCCTTGATACTCTAACGCGGCAGGAATTACAAGAGTCTTCGCGATAGTTATAGCGCAATTTGCTTCCATAGCTATAGTCATTTCATACGCGTGATGATACACATCGTTTCTTGATTTAAATTCTTCTTTTGTAAGAACGCCATATTTTTCAAATAAAGCTCCATATTTTTTATCTTTTTCAATAACTTCCAAAGTATCAGGCGTGTTGCGTAAATTAGGCAATCCGCGCTTCTCCGCTTCTTTTGTCCATTCCGCACTGTAATTATCGCCATTAAAAATAATACGTTTATGTTTCTTCACTATACCCTGAAGAATGCCTTGCAATGTATCATTAAAATTTTTGCCTTTACTTACAGCTGTTTCTAACTCTGAACAAATCTCATCTACGGCTTCTGCGAAAATTGTATTGATCACTATATTCGCGCCTGAACAACTTTGGCTAGGAA
>JYNY01000510.1 GCA_000954095.1 Candidatus Omnitrophus magneticus
GGATTGAATGATGTCTTTGAGCTTCTCTCTATCGATTAACAATGACCCTCCAGTCCTTGTTTACGGCGCCCTTGCGGGACGAGCTTGACGGATCGAGCACGACGTAGGTATTGCGGCTTGCGATCGATCTTTTTAATTTCCTCAATCGAGGTTTGAGCCAGTCAAACTTTTCCAGATAATACCCGGCCCTCTGCCGCACGGAAACAACGGGGAAGCAACAAAGGTACTCTATGAACTTATCAACATCTATTTTCTTGAGGTTGCTCTTTAATACCTCTTCAATGGCCTCTCGGGAACCGACGGGCTTATAAATAAAATCCACCAACGTCCGCTCCTTGTCGCTGATGCTTACGTTCTGATCGTCAATTGGAATAAGCTCGGTACCGTAGTGTTTTTTTCGATCGATCTTTACCGCCTGATGCTTCACTCCGCCGATTATCTTTGTCCTTGATTTCTCCACATTCGGCACAAAGACCGTCTGCGGCACCTGCTCCGTAAAGCCCCAATAGTTGTACATGGTGAAGTAACCGACGTAGTAGGCGGTATCGCCCATCCAAAGGCTTGCCACCAAAAACTCGTTGGGCGTCCATTGCTGGTTGGGGGCCTTGATGGGGACGAGAATATACTTGCCCTTTTCGAGCTGGATCAGCCGGCCTTTTCTAGTAAGCGAGGTCAATACCTTGGACGCCTTGTTTTTATTGGTGAAGAGTTTCTGCGCAAAGGCAGTGGTTATAAGCCTTTGCTTCTCAAACTCTGTCCGTGAAATGAGATACAGCTCATCCTTTGATAGGTTGGTATACTTGTTTGGTGTCATTGTTTCCTTTTCTCAAATTCCAATATCTGGCACTTCGTTAAATGATATACAATTCTATAATGGAGCACTTCCTGTGTCAATCGATAATTTTTAAATAGCCGCTAAGGCGGGATAGTTGCTGTAAAAATCCCTGTTTATGTCGGCGTCGGTGGAGATGTCTTCCGGGGTACACCGCTTGTACACACAATAATATTTCCGCAGAAGTCGGGTGAGCCCGGGGGAAGGTTGCCGTTCGTACATTGTGTATATGGACTCCGCCAGCCAGAAATAATCTTCACTTGCGAACATGCGACCGCCTGCGATAAATAGCCGGACGATAGCCATCGGATCCCACATGCTGTGGTAACATATGATATTGTCGATGCCTTTTGGAGGCGCAGGGCGCTGCTTGATACGCCTGATAATCCGCCTGACGTTCCTTATTTCCCGCCTGTATCCACGCCTGCACATTTCAAACTCATCTTCGGTAAACAAGCGATCCGCCATGATGTTGTATTGTTCCTCGCAATTGACAGGGATAACATCACCAAGCACATACAGGACGTCACCCTCTTTAACGTCAAGGAGGCGCTGACGCATATCCTGTCCCTGTTTGTTTCGGAAGAATTGCACGACAAACTTACCCGAGAAATCATAGATCTCCAGCTCAATATTAAATAATCTGGCCGCTAACTCGGGATCGGGATATTCCCACGATGAACCGATGTCTGGTGTTATATCCAACACCTCTTGGCGGCAACCCCGCATGGATTGAGACTGTCTCGTGACGATGCCACCCATGAGGATCTGCTCGGCCTTAAAAGCAAACAGCTTTTCGAGCACCTGTTGAGAATTAATAAACGAGTTCCGGCGGAGTCTCGCCCGCAGAGCCATATATTCATCGCTGGTCATCTGTCGCAGCTTTTGCATGGTGCTCTTTGTCGTTTACCCATCTTGTTTCCAAAAGGAGATAGACCTCGACCATCTGGGCCCCGCAGTCACACGCATATACCTTCCTGACCTCATCGCCGCAATCCACGATGTCTTGGAACCGATAGTCATGCTGCGACGTAACGTGCGCTGTCCGGATTTTAACGCTCTTCGTTCTCATCGTTCGCTCCTTTCCCTCAGCCAACAAACACCGCTGGCAGGGGAACAAGGTACTACATCTTTTCAGGAAGTCGAGGCATAAACTACTTATCCGCCTATTTACACCATGGAGTCGAAGAAAACTTGCGGGCTCCACGTTGATCTGTCTATGCCTTCTAGTTGTGTCGGAACGATTAAGAAATCATTTTCTTCAATGTAGCTCTCGCACATCCGAGTAAATACATTGATCCCAAAATTATTGATAGCCAAGTTCACAATCAGACAAACGAGAACGATATTATCTTTCGTATAGCCCTTCTCAAGGACTGTTCTGTGTATAGACGGCATAAAAGGGTCGTTGAATCTTTTCCCACCAGGATTGAGCCTGAGTGAAAATGGAATCCTAGTAAGCTGGCAACGGCCTAGCTGTTCCATATATTTACAAATTTCCAAATCCAGATCGATGTCGAATTTATAATGCTTCGCTTTTGCCCGATCTCTTGCACCTCCCAATAGCGGCCTTAACATCCCTCGGATTGTATCTCGCTGAGCTTTTTGTCTCAGGCTACTTTCTCGGCGCTGCTGACGGTATCGTGCTCTGGCATCTTCTCTCTTCATTGATTCTTTATAGTATTGCCGACAGCAAGATTTGCATGTTGATGAGTAGCCATATTTATTGCTTTTATTCAAGCCTCAAAGTCAATGAAAAATCCATAGTCAAGGCGCAAGAAAATTCCATAGTGTAAATACAAAAAAAAACTAGTTAGAATCACCTCCCTTTTTTAAGGATTTAGCTCTATAGCTGTGACCTGATATGTTGATAATAGTAGAGTAATGAACAATCCTGTCAAGAATAGCAGAAGCCAAATTATGGTCATCGAAAATATCAGTCCATTGTTCAAAAGTTTTATTTGTAGTAATAATTAAAGATCCTTTTTCATATCTACGAGAGATTATTTCAAAAAAATCATTAGCGCTATAGCTTGGTATTTTTTTAAAACCCAGTTCATCTAGGACTAATAAGTCAGCAGATAAATAATATTCTAATTTTTTAAAATAAGTATTATCCGCCTTAGAAGCATTTAAGGTATATAACAATTCAGAACAAGAAGAAAACAAAACTTTAAATCCTTTCATTAAGGCTTTAATAGAGATAGCAATCGCGAGATGCGTTTTGCCTGTTCCCGGTTTGCCGATAAAAACGATATTTCTTTTTTCACTAATAAATGAACAAGTAGAACAATCATTGATTAAACGTTTATCAATTGAGGGTTGGAAAGCAAAATCAAAATCTTCAATAGTTTTATAAGAAGACAGTTTACTTTGAGAGAATCTCTTTTTATAACTATTATCTTTACGAGTATTATATTCATCCTCAACTAATAGTTCTAAGAACTCTAAATAACCCATACTTTTTTGTTTTGCTAAAGACAAGCGTTCTTCGAGAGAATTGCAGATTCCAGATAATTTAAAATCTTTTAATCTATTTTTAAGCGAATTCATATTCAAGCGCCTCCTCTTTTGCAAATTCGACAGGTAAAGAATAAGAGCCATTAGAGCAAATCTTTTTAATAATTTTGTAACTGTAAACTTGATAAGCAAGAGCTCTTTTACAAGCAGAATCAACGACACCGCCGGGATATGTATTTAATAAAGATATTATTCCTTGTACTTTCCTTGACCAAAGATTAGGCGAGTCTTTTAAAATAGCAAAAAACATTTGTTCAGCAAAAGGTCCGATATTGTGCATTTTAGCTTGATATTTTTCTTGATATTCTGTTTCGGAATAAAGTTTATATTTTGGATAATGACTGTTGCTTGTAGAGAAAAGACCTTTACCAGATATAGTTGGATGAGTAGCAATTAATTTATTTTCATAATAGATTTTGACAAAAGATTTAGTTTTTTCGATCTCAAGTATTTTACCTACATATTCAAAAGGAGCAGAATAATAATTGTAATCAATAAATACATGGCAATCATGGTAAAGTTTTCTTGTGCCGACTTTAGCGATTTCAAAATCATTTAGAGGAAGCGGCAATAATAAATGTTTTTCTTCGGCATGAAAAACTTCTTTAGGGATTTTCCGAGTAGTGCCGTGAACTCTGCGATTGCAAGTGTTTTCGAGCCAATATAAAATCTGACGGTCTAAATCATCACCATCTTTAAATTGCCGGCCTAATACAAAATTGTTTTTAAAATATTTTATCCCTGATTCTACCTTACCTTTATCGTTGGGGCGATAAATTCTGCACGGAATGGATGTAAATCCATAATGCGCAGAAAAATCTTTATAAAGCTGTTGAAAGATGGGTTCATAAAAATTAGCTTCTAATATTGCTGCCTTTAAATTATCAATTCGAACAGTTTTAGGTATGCCACTAAAATATTTAAAAGCATTTTTATGACAATTTATAAAAGTTTCAACTGTTTGATCGTAAGTTTTTTCATAATAATCTAATCTAGAATAACTCAGTTTCATGTTAAATACCCAAGTTTTACGACGTTTCCCGTTGATATCAGTAGTGAGGCCAATATACCCAAAATCAACTTGAGCTTCTTCTGCTGGTTCTGTATGAATGCGAACAAATATATTTTCTTTCCTTTTAATACCTGCTAAAAAGCGTTTAATAGCTGAATAAGATATTTTTACTTCAATTTCACGCAGTTTTTGATAAATCAAAATCCCGCTTAATCCTTGTTCCATCCACTCAATAATTTGTTCTCGATAGGTATCGAGTTTTTGAGGATGAGGTTTTTTGATTGGAAAACTTTGATTAGATTTAATACGTTTAATTATCTTATCAACAGTTTTCCAATCATGTTTAACATCACGCGCTATTTGAGATTTGTTAAGACCTTTTTCAAGTAAAGATTTAATAGTAATATACATGGCAACTCCTAACATATTAACCACCCCCGTATATAGTTTAACTATAAATAGGGATGGAAGGTTAAAAAAATAAAAATTTTAGAAGGGGGATCCCCCTTCTACCTTCAAATAAACATCATAATAAAGCAAATACTTTTATTGGTTTATCGCTATGGAATTTTCTTGCGCCTTGGGTATGGAATTTATTTTAGCCTTGAGGATCCTCTTTCTTTCAGAGAAGTTGTATTGTTGAGAGCTCCTGAATTATCAACTTTATGCGACACGATAAAAAACACGCCACTCAACACCGAAATTACAAACTACGAAAAATTTCATGGCCGTCTTACAGAATATTTACAAGAATACTTGTTACACGGAGGATACTTACCCGCTATCTCTGAATACCTTATAAAAAAAACTATTTCAAAAGCAATCTTCGATATTTATATTCAGTGGATTATCGGAGACATTTTAAAACATAATAAAAACGAAAACTATTTATATGAAATATTTAAAGGAATAAACACTACTTACGGTTCACAGATTTCTTGGAATAATATATCAAAACATCTATCAATAGAACACCAATCCTGTCCGATAAAACTATTTCACCAAAAAACTAGTTGAAATTCCTTAATTTTAAAATCAGAAATTCTGGCTGGTGTTGCGCTTAACAGATCTATCAATGTCAACCTTGATAATAATGCTTCTTTTATTATCCTATGCAAATAAAATAACGATTTTTCATATTTAGATTGGTATTTTATATATGTCAAAAGTAAATAATATATCATCGCTATCCAGACTTGACTCATCACCGCATTTTTACTTGTTCCCAAAAATGTTTTTATTTGTAAATTCTGTTTTATCCATCTAAAAAATATTTCTATTTGCCATCTTGTTTTATATATTTGTACGATCGTTTTAGCTGACAGTTTAAAATTGTTGGTAACAATACTAACTACTTCGTCACTTTTTTCATCTAAAAATCTTATCATTCTTAAATTCTTTTCATATTTTTTATTTTCTAGTTTTATTTTTTCATCAGACAATATCCCGTCTTTCATTGCCTCTAGATGCTGTCCGAGAACTGTATATTTTAGATTGTTTTTTAATTTAGTCACAAAATAACTCTTAGAAAAGTCAATATTACTCCATAGTTCAAGGTCTGTATACGCACGGTCAAAACAATATATGCTGTCCGGTTTAATATTTAATTTATCCTTAGCTATTCTTATATCAGAAATATTCCCTTCAGTTATCACTGCAAAATCGGGAATATCTCCTGAATGATCAAATAAGCAGTGTATTTTTACAGCGCCTTTTTTAGTTCTGAATTTCGCCCATGAAAATGTAGCCAGACATACATCAATTGTGGAAGCGTCAATCGTATATAGCGGATTCTTAAAACGAAATTTATGTTTCGGAGTTAAATCTTTGCATTGGGAAAGTATCTTGTAAAATAATGATTCATAAATTTGATAACTTCTTATTTTATTCGCATCTGCTAACGTAGAACGTTTAACAGGCGATAATCCTAAATGGTATAACTTAGAATTATTTATTTCTAGTCCATTTACAATTTCTCTCAAAGATTTTTTCCCGGAGGCTTGCGCGTATAGTAAAGATCCAAGCTGGTTCCAGCATTTAAGAGTCTTAACATAACGGTCGCCATTAAAAGAATTTACAAAACGTTCAAAATGATATCGCGGAATTAATGCTAAAAGTTGATTAAAAACCGTGCTATAATTAGCCATATAGGGAATCCTCCTTGTTTTATGGGCGTTTTAGCGTGTTTCCATTTTACCCATTTTAACATTTTTGGAGTGATTCCCTTTATTTTTTTAGACGTTTACCGGACAGGATTG
>JYNY01000511.1 GCA_000954095.1 Candidatus Omnitrophus magneticus
AATCTCGGAACAAAGGTTATTATGGTTACGGCAATCGAAGATAATGAAAAAGTTGAAGAGGCGATCAGGCATGGCGCAATAGGGTATATTACAAAACCTATTTCTTTGGATCAATTGGAGCAGGTTGTTTTTAGCGCCGCGGGCCGTACTAAAATATAAAATTATCAGCCGTTGATTTTCATTAATTATTTTTTTGTTGGATTTTTTTGCTAAAACGGTACTAGCCTGATCAACTTTAGATACCATTCTCAGCATACACCAAGTGTTTTATGTTGTTCATATTTTTTTGCCTTTACCGTTACACAAAAAACAAATTTGGCAGACAAAAGCCTCTTACCCTAAAAGAACTTATATAAGTGTTGTTATCCCTGAACCGTTAGGCCCTACAACTCCGATATAATCAC
>JYNY01000512.1 GCA_000954095.1 Candidatus Omnitrophus magneticus
TAGTTTCAGGCGACCAGCCTATTTATAACGAAGACAACACAATAGCGATAGTTTTGAACGGAGAAATATATAATTATTTGGAAATACGTCAATAGCTTGAACAAAGAAAGCATGTGGTCGAAAAAAAAAGAGAAACGGAGGTCACGGTGTATTCAGCTGCGAATAGAAGAGATAAAAGTACTTTTGAGGTGTGCGTGCGTAAAGCAGGTGTTTTTACTAAGGCA
>JYNY01000513.1 GCA_000954095.1 Candidatus Omnitrophus magneticus
AAGGATATCTTATTTTATTTGAAATTAAACCTTCCAGTATTATTCCATGGGAAACCCGCGTTAAATGGGAAAATGTTTCTCATCAAAATAAAAAAATTACTGTTGTGGAAATGTGAGATGTTTTCTAATCACTAGGAGGAGAGTAGTAACCCTTTCTATATAATTTAAAAAATTTTGGCTTGCCGGAATGGTAGGAACAAATGCAGTTTTTCTGGTAAATACAAAAAAAGAGGATGGGCATAATACCCATCCTCTTTTTTTCCAAACCACTTGCATTCAAAAACTCTACAATTACGCCGCGATGATGATTGATTCGTAATTTTTCATTTTTTCTACAATGTCTTTATAATTTATTTTTCCTATTGGTTTAAATATAAATGCCCGTAAGATCCCCTCTATTTGTTTTACAACACCTAGATTTTTAGGCACTTCGCAATTATTCGCGGACATTTCTATTACTACTCTAAATAATTCTGACACAATTCCTTCCCCTTCCATCTGGACATATAACGGCGCTTGTTTTTCATCATTGAGCAAGTCTTTATCTTCGTCTGTAAGCTCTATATGATTTGTGTCTCCTATAGCGATTTTAGTTACGTCTATATCAGCGCCAAACGTGTCCTGCATTATTTTTATTGTATCAGAAAGAGAAATACTCCCAGACTGATTCACCAAATTAACATTCGCTTTCCCGAGATACGCCCCAAGCCCTGAATATTCAAGCGCTTTATCAAGTTTATCCACAGTTATATTGCTGTCAAAAATATTTACTTGAATAAACTTTGACGCTTGTTCCGCGTTTAATCCCATGTCTCTTATAGAATTCGCGATAAACCTTAAATCAGCGAGACTCTCTGCTGTAAGGCTTATGAATAACGCTTTTTCATCGCGTGATGCCTTTTGAATCAGTCCGCGCGCTGGTTCTGTCATAGAAGACACATTCGGCACAACCTCCGCGTGAATCTTATTGATTTCCATATCATAAACACTTTTATATAAAAGCCCTAAAGATTCCAATGGAAGTGTTCTAGCGTAAACACCCGAAACACCCTTTAATTCTTCAGTTGAGAGACGCGCGATTTTTTCAGGTGTTAACTCTCCACCTAATTTTAAGCGCAACATATCTTCAGTTAATCGCGCGGTAAAATCTTTAATCAGCGCCTCAAATTTAGTAACATCAATCGCGCCGGTAGTTTTGTCTACCATTTTGTCAAGCGCTGACTCATCCAATAGCGCGCAGACTGTATTTTCTTGGTCTTGCGTTTTTTCATTGAGTTCGATCAGCATTGCTTCATAGTCTTTAGCTAAAAGTGGTATAAACTCTTTAATGCGGAGCTTCTTGGCAAGTTCTTCAATATTGTCGGAACTTTGAAGTTTCGTGTAATATTCCCCCGTAATGCCGATGAAAATATTGAAATTAAATTTAGATTCTTTTTCGCCATACAAAGAAATACTACCGCGTTCATTGTCTCGATTATTAAACCATCCTACTAATGCAAGTGTTATAAGTCCTATATATAAATATAAAGGAACTCCACAAACTGCCCCTACTATAACGCTACATATTGTAAATAGTCCCCCAAAGATACTTATGTCTTTTTTTAGTATGCCATCTGACGTTAACCCTCGAACGGCGAACCCTATTAGGAAGACCAATTCCATTATTCCCATAAAATTATGTGCGAATAATTCTTTTTTTGAAATACCATAGTTTATCGTGGCATTCGTTAATCCTTCAGTGGTGTTGGCTGCATTGACTAATCCCGGTAAGAATATTGTTCCTGCTATAATAGATGTTGCAAGTAAAATGATCCAACCATAACCATTTCTTTTTTTATTCTTTTCTTTTGACCATGCATCGCTTGGATTCCGCGACGCATCATTCTCTCGGCCACCTCTATTATCTCTTTCCCTAATATTGTCTCTTCGTTCTTGAGAATCTCTATGTTCATTCCAATCACGACTTGGATTTCGCGTGTCATCGTCTATGCTACCATAACCAGCCATTAAGAAAAACCCTAATCCGGACAAACCACCTATTAAATTACCGTGGGTATTAACATCAGTTATTGTGAATTCCGCTACGTTCGCAATGCCGTTTAACAACATAAAAATCGCGCCTGTTATTCCCGCTGTCGTGAGCATTACCCCAAGACGGCTGAAGCCGGATTCAGATGATTTTGATTTCGGAGACTCTTTCTTGTCTTTTTTTGTTTTTAAAAACTTCTTATAAAAAATAATGCCAATAAAAATGGCCAAAATACTAAACGATATAACAACTTTTTTAAAAATTCCTTCAGACGCATTAGGATTCATGGCAACAGCCTCTTCTCTAAGAACATCTTCATACAGTAATTCAAGGATTCTTGCGATTATCAGAGGATTCTTAGCAACAGCCGATCTTACAAAAGGATGTTTATCCTTAGCCAACATTGCCAAAGTTTCTTTAGGCGTATTAGGATTCTTAGCAACAGAAATTCTTACAAAATGATTTTCATCCATCGCCAATTTTGCCAAAGTTTCTTGATACGTCTTAAGATTCGCCAACATTGCCAAAGTTTCTTTAGGCGTATTAGGATTCTTAGCAACAGCCGATCTTACAAAAGGATGTTTATCCTTAGCCAACATTGCCAAAGTTTCTTTAGACGTATTAGGATTCATGGCAACAGCCTCTCTTATATCAGAATTTTTATCATTCGCCAATTTTGCCAAAGTTTCTTTAGGCGTATTAGGATTCTTGGCAGAAAACAGTCTTACCTCAGGATTTTTATCATACGCTAAACTTTCCAAAGGTATTTGAGCTTCGACTATTTTTACCGCGGGATTTATTTGAGTAGGAATTACCGGTGACATGATTGTTCCAAACATTCCCAATAACATCGCGCCAATCCCGAGTTTTTTCTTAAAATATTTTATCGCGATATATCCTAATCCAACCACTCCGCCTATCGCGCCGAGTCCTAGAACTATATCTAATCCCGCTTTTATCGCAATAGCTCCTATACCCACAATACCCAATACTCCCGCTGTCGTGAGTATTACTCCAAGACGGCTGAAGCCGGATTCAGATGATTTTGATTTCGGAGACTCTTTCTTGTCTTTTTTTGTTTTTAAAAACTTCTTATAAAAAATAATGCCAATAAAAATGGCCAAAATACTAAACGATATAACAACTTTTTTAAAAATTCCTTCAGACGCATTAGGATTCATGGCAACAGCCTCTTCTCTAAGAACATCTTCATACAGTAATTCAAGGATTCTTGCGATTATCAGAGGATTCTTAGCAACAGCCGATCTTACAAAAGGATGTTTATCCTTAGCCAACA
>JYNY01000514.1 GCA_000954095.1 Candidatus Omnitrophus magneticus
AGTCAGCAAGTTCATTAGACCATTGTCTAACAAACTTAAATGCCTTTTTGTAAAGCGTATAAATATCTTCCACCGATTGTTCTACAGGGAAACTTGCAAAGTTTTCATGAGCTAATCTATTTCTCATTTGTCCAATATCTGTAATAGTTCAGCCATAAGAATTCCCCTTCCTGTCATTGCCAGCGCAGCGAAGCAATCTCTCTTTAAAACTTGTAAACCCTTAATTAAGAGATTGCTTCGTCGCTTACGCTCCTCGCAATGACAAAGTGGGGGCTGAACTATTACGATTAAATATAAATATATCCGACCTTTAACAGCTTTTCAAACTCTAAAGGTGGGATTGGTTTACTGTAATAAAT
>JYNY01000520.1 GCA_000954095.1 Candidatus Omnitrophus magneticus
AAAATTTTTGAAACGCTTTCAAAAGTTTATCCATATCTAATTTGCCGTCAGGGTTGAGATACCAAGAAGTGGTCCCTTCTTCTTTAATATTTTCTTGTAACGCAAAATTCAAAACCCTAGGAATTATTTCTCGATATATTTCATTTGAAAAGACTATATCGTATTTTTCTTTTCGTATAAGCCCTAAATCCATAACATAAAGAAGATCATCATTAAAAGTGTCATATATAAGAGTATCTCCGTTAATAATAGCGCTTACTATATTTTTTACTCTCGGCTCCTTGAGTTTATCTATTAAACTATCCAAATGCGTGTCGCGTCTGGCGATTAGATTTTCTTTCACCTCTTCCGCGTGAGCGAGTGTTATTTTTTTTGTGTAATCACTTTTTAATATTTTTTCTACGATTTCATTCGCTACCGCGTTCACCAGCCACGGCTGGCCTCCGGTTAATTCATAGATTCGATCTACTATTTCTTTTGAAAATATCTGACCTGTATCTTTTGTGTGCTGATTGTATAATTCTGTTATATCTTCTTTTGTGAATGTTCCTAAAAGTATTGATTCAGCTTTGATATTAAAGGGCGACCCTGAGCCTAATGATGCTTCATTCGGACGGACTTTTGTTTTATATTCCCGAACATCTCTTAATCCCACTAAAGCTATAGTTGAAGGAAAATGTTTTGGCCTTCCTTGAAAGCCATTGCGCAATTGCCTAAGCACTGATACTAAGACATCATCGTATAATGAATCTATTTCGTCTAATAATAAAACTATAGGTTTTTTCATCTGTTTTGCCCAAGCAGATAAATACATATATAATAAATTATGACTTTTTTTATATCCTGTAAGTTTTGGCGGCAACTCGTTATTTGGTAAAAATTTTGAGCTTTCTTCATATAAACTTTCAATTATTGTGCGCATTGCCTCCGGCAAAGGAATACTTTTATATCCCGCGTTTTCTACTGAAAAAACTGTAGAAATATAATTTCCTTCTTTATTTAATCTATGCGCCAATTCATGTAATAGTGTTGTTTTTCCAGTCTGCCTCGGCGCGTGAATTGTAAAATATTGTGTTTTATCTATTAAATCGAATATTATTTTTTGATTGCGCAAAGGGTCAATCATATAATGTCTTTCAGGCATACAAAAACCTGTTGTATTAAAATATCGTTTACTTCTCATTTTAAAATTTCCTCCAAATAATTTTATAGATAAATATTGCTAGATTATAACAGATTGCGCGGGGAAATAAAATAATAGAAAATATAGCGGTTCCACTCATTGTTAGCCCGCTAGCTCGTGGCAGTACGAGGTTATAACTTCTTACTAGGCGTTGTCGCGAAATTAAAAAAATATTTTGCGACAGTACCTACTAATATCATCTATTTTTATTTTACGAGAGAGGAAAGATAGAAGAAATAATGTTTTTTGAGTTTACATTTCCACTATAGTAATTTCTTTATTCTGATGAGAAATATCTTCCCATTTAACGCGTGTTTCCCATGGAATAATGCTGGAAGGTTTTATTTCAAATAAAATAAGATACCCCTTAGTCATGCCGAGTGTGTCTAGGTAGCGTGAAATTTGGTCGAGGCCTTTTTGTCTCGCGGAAGGAAGCCTTTTTAGTTTTAATTCTAAAACAAACCTTTCTCCGTTAAATTCTATAAGAAGGTCGGTGCGTCCTGTACCGACAGCCATTTCCCTGTTTATTTTTCCTCCACCGTTTATAATTCTTTGCAAAAATGCCATTAGAAGTAAATGCGGTCCGGCTTCTTTATAATCAAATCGTTCAAGCCACATTTCAGAATTTTCACGGTAAAACTCTTGAAAAGCTTTTAATAATTTATCCATATCGAGTTTGCCTGCGGGATTTATGTACCAAGCGCTTTTTGCTTCCTCCTCCATAGCGTCTTGAAGCGGATCAGTTAAAACTCTTGGTATAATTTCTCTATAAATTTCATTTGCAATTTTGACAGGTTTTGTTTCAG
>JYNY01000516.1 GCA_000954095.1 Candidatus Omnitrophus magneticus
GTTCCCGAAATCCCGGGCGGAATGGCCCTCGCGCTACTATTTGGGTTTGGAGTGAGTTATTTAAGACGGATGAAGAAGTAGAGTATATATCGTAACTACCTTAAAAGGGGAAAAGGATACAAAGGAGAAGGGGAACATTTCCCCTTCTCCTTTGATACAGAAAAAATAGACCTTAGGCAAGGGGGTGACAGCGAGCCCCATAATCAAGCAACTTGCAAGACACGACAAAAGTTAACCGGATAAAGAAAGGCGAGCGTCAAGAGGGGGAAGGGAACCCTTCCCCCTATGAAAAAAACTGTGTGTAGGAATCTTTATTTTATTAGAATTATTTTTACAACATAAAAAAATAAATAACGAGAACACAATTTTGGAGTGAGTTATTTAAGACGTATAAAAAAATAGACTTATGTGCACACCTCCTTAAAAGAAGTCCGTCTTTGATGTGTTGTCAAAGGCGGATTTCTTTTTTTTGTAAAAATTTTTGGCGAAAATAATTTGTTTTGAGAAATTGTTCTTTTTCTAATGTTTCGAATGCCGCGCGCGGGAAATAATTCTAGAGACTACTCGTGTTGCAGAATTTATTGATATTTGTGTTTGGAAGACGCTGATTTATATCGCATATAGATAGCTTCTAAATATTCTCGTTTGGCTTTAGGACTCATAATGTAACATCTTTATTTAAAGTATATTTTTCCGGTTACATTATTTATGAGTCAACGATACTTTTACGGTATCGGCACTGGGGACATTTAATTTGAGTCAATTCGATTGCGGTTTAGCCTATTGCGCTTTATTATCTTATGCTATAAAATACACGAGCTCAAGGTCTTTTTAAAAAGAGAGGAAAAATGAAGAATAGAGAAATTTCCGAAATATTCAGCGAGATAGCGGATATCCTAGAATTAAAGGGCGATAACGCGTTCCGTATCCGCGCCTACCGTACAGCCGGCCAGAATATTATAAATTTAGACAGGCAGATTAGCGATATATACAAAGAAAAAGGCATGGAAGGCCTTTGTGATATTCATGGTATTGGGAAAGATCTTGCTGAAAAAATAGTTGAAATGATTCAGACAGGTGTTTTGAAACATCATCAGGAACTTTTAAAGGAATTTTCACCGGGATTTTTAGGGTTACTCAATATATCGGGGATCGGCCCTAAAAAACTTAAACAATTGCGCGATGAACTTAATGTTAATACCGTTGATGATATTGAAAAGGCGTGTAAAAACGGTTCTTTGGAAACGCTTGATGGGATGGGAGAAAAAAGCCGTGATAAATTATTAGAGGCTATTCAATATTATAAACAGCAATTAGGCAAAACACTTTTAGTAAAAGGCGAAAAACTCGCGGATGAACTAATCGCGTATTTAAGTGAATCATATTATTTTGAAAAACTTGAAAAGGCCGGAAGTCTAAGGCGCGGACAAGAGACTATAGGTGATATAGATATACTCGCGGTTACATCTAATGTTGAAGAAGCGGTTGATTATTTTACGCGGTACAGGGGGGCTCAACAAATTTTATCAAAAGGCCGGTTAATGGTGAGTATTATTTTGAAAGAAGGTATACAGGCGGATTTAAGGCTGATTGAAAAATCGAGTTTCGGCGCGGGGTTAGTTTATTTTACAGGTTCAAAATCGCATAATATAAAACTTCGCAAAATAGCGAAAAATAAAGGATTAAAGGTAAATGAGTACGGTGTTTTTAAAGTAAATGATGTTACGGGTGAAGATGAATTAGTTTCATCAAAAAAAGAAGAAGATATTTACGCTTCTTTAGGCATGGAGTGGATTCCGCCTGAATTGCGTGAAGACACCGGAGAAATAGAGTTAGCCTTGGCCGGAAAAATTCCAAAAGATTTAGTGGAATTGGAAGACATTAAGGGAGATCTTCATATTCATTCTACAGCTTCGGACGGGAGAAACTCAATTGAGGAAAATATTGAATCAGCAGTAGCAAGAGGGTATAAATATATCGCGCTAACAGATCACTCTAAATTAATAAAAATAGCTCATGGTATGGATGAAACGAGGCTTTTAGAACACGTGGGATATATTAGAAAAATAGCCGCTAAAAGAAAAGATATAAAAATTTTGGCAGGCATTGAAGTTGATATACTTACTGACGGCACTCTTGATTTGGCTGATTACGCGTTAAAAGAACTTGATATCGTGATTGCGTCAGTTCATTCAAAATTTCTACTTGAAGAAAATATTCAGACTGAACGGATTATGCGCGCTCTTGATAATCCTTATGTTAATATTTTAGCTCATCCTTCAGGCAGGATTATAACATCAAGAACCCCTATGCAGATTGATTTTGAACGTCTTTTTAAACATGCGGTAGCAAGAGGAGTTTATCTTGAAATAAATACGCATGGAGAGCGTGTGGATTTAAATGATAAAAACGCGCGCAGGGCAAAAGAACTGGGCGCTAAATTTGTTATTAATACCGACGCGCATGACACGGGGCAAATGGACCTTATGAAATTCGGCATAAAAACCGCGCGTAGAGCGTGGCTTTCAAAGGATGATATTATAAATACTAAGACTATTAATGAATTATTGAGGATATTAAAACGAAAATAAGAGTAGCGTGGAGGCGCCGTAAATGAAGATGAAGACGAACGATAATAATTTAGAAAAGAGAATAAAAAAACTTCAGAAAGAAATTAAGAAGCATAATCAATTGTATTATACTTTAGGCAAGCCTGTAATTTCAGATTTAGAGTACGATAAACTTTTAAAAGAACTCGCTACGTTGGAATCTGAATATAACAGTAAAATCGGGGTAACAACGTTATTTCCCGATTTTGAAAAAAAGAGTTTATTTGAATCTTTAAAAGTTTTCGGACAGACAAAACCTTCTCCCACGCGGACCGTAGGCGCTCCTATAAATAAAACTCAGTTTTCAAAAGTCGCGCATACCGCGCCAATGCTCAGTTTGGAGAGTATTACAACGAAAGAAGAATGTTTAAAGTTTGACGCGGATTGTAAAAAAAAATTGGGAGTAGAAAGTTTAGATTACATGGTTGAGCCTAAACTTGACGGCTTAAGCGTTGAACTTGTTTATGAAAACGGCGTTTTAACCCGCGCAGTAACACGCGGAGACGGGCTTTACGGCGAAGAAGTGACTTCTAATATAAAAGTTATTAAAACAGTTCCGTGTAATTTAAAAGGAGATAATCCGCCTCGTTTACTGGCGTTAAGAGGCGAGATTATTATGCATATCGCTGACTTTCAGGCGCTCAATAAAATTCAGGCAGAGTCAGGCAAAGAAGTTTTCGCTAATCCGCGTAATGCTGCGAGCGGTTCTATCCGTCAGTTAGATTCATCCATAATAGCTCGCCGTAAACTTCATGTGTATTGTTATAAAATTTTGACGTATTCGGAAAAAATGCCTGATACTGATGAGAAGATAATAGAGCTTATTAAAAATTTTGGTGTTCCATATGTTCCGCGCGCGAAGCATTGCGCGGGAATAATGGACGCGATTAATTATCATATTGAATTTGAAAAAAAACGCGACAGTCTAGAATACGAAATAGATGGAGTTGTCATAAATGTGAACCGTATTGATTATCAGGAAAAACTCGGAACAAGGACTAATAATCCGCATTGGGCAATAGCTTATAAATTTGAACCGAGAAAAGAAATAACGCGTGTTGAAAATATTGTGATTCAGGTAGGAAGGACTGGCGTCATGACGCCGGTGGCGTTATTAAAACCTGTTGAAGTTGGAGGTGTGACAGTATCCCGCGCTACTCTTCATAATATGGATGAAATAGCTAAACTTGATATAAAAATAGGGGACTATGTGAGAGTACAAAGGGCAGGGGATGTTATTCCTAAAGTTACGGAAGTTTTAAAAGAACGTAGAGACGGGGATGAACAGGTGTTTCACATGCCTCTGAAATGTCCAAGCTGTTTTAGTTTATTAGAGAAAGAAGATGTTTTTTACCGCTGTCTCTCCGGCATTAGTTGTCCCGCGCAGTTAAAAGAATCCATCGCGCATTACGCTAGTAAAGGCGCCTGCGATATTGAAGGGCTTTCTGATAAAACAGTTGAACAATTTTATGATGAAGGCTTAGTATCCCGATTTTCAGATATTTATAATTTAAAAAAAGAAGGCCTGTTACGGCTTGAAGGATGGAAAGATAAGAAGGCGGATAATCTATTAAACGCTATAGAGAGATCTAAAAATACCACATTAGACAGGTTTATTTTCGCGATGGGAATACGTAATGTCGGTAAACATATAGCTAATATTTTGTCTGAAAAATTTTTAAATTTAGAACGCCTCATGTCATGTTCAATTGAAGAACTTATGGAGATTAAGGAAATAGGCCCGGAAACCGCGCAAAGTATTTTTGATTTTTTCAATAAAGAAAATCATAAAGAAGAAATAAAAAGATTATTATTTTCGGGCGTGAGTTTCCAAAATAAAAAAACCGGAGGAAAACTAGTCGGTAAAAAAATAGTTTTTACAGGGGTATTGTCAAAAATGAGCAGGAAAGAAGCTGAAAAATTAGTGGAGAATGAAGGCGGAGAGGCGCAGGCGAATGTTTCTAATGACACGGATTTTTTGGTAATAGGCGAGAACCCCGGATCAAAACTGGACGACGCTCGAAAAAAAGGAATTAAAATATTAATAGAAAAAGAATTTTTTAGTCAGTTCATGGAGTAGGAGACAGATATGCTGAAAGAGCCGATTAAAGCGGGAAAGATTGACCCGGGTACTAGAGTAAAAAATTTTGACGAAGTTATTTTAGGGTACACGGAAAAAGACGCGTTAAAAGAAGCGGATAGATGTTTAGGATGTAAAACATCGCCTTGCAGTTCAGGATGTCCCGTAGGGATAGACATAAGAAAATTTATACAAGAGATTAAACAAAAAAAATATGAAGACGCGTATCGTACTATAACAGAAAAAAATAATTTTCCCGCGATATGCGGAAGAGTGTGCCCCGCGGAATATCAATGCAGGAAAGCATGTGTTTTAAGTAAAAAAGGTGTGCCGTTCGCCAGTCGCGAAGCGATAAATATTCATTTACTTGAACGATTTTCGGGAGATTACGGAGGTAATAACCATTTAGGAATAATACGTGCGGATAATACGAATATTTCTAATTGTAAAGTCGCGGTAATAGGCGCCGGACCAAGCGGATTATGCGTTGCTGGAGAATTAGCAAGGAACGGAATAGACGCGCATATTTATGAAAGCCTGCATAAGCCGGGCGGAGTCCTTGTTTACGGTATACCCGCGTTTAGGCTTCCTATGCTAATTGTTGAAAAAGAAATAGAAAATTTAAAAAAACTTGGTGTTAAGATTACTCTCAATTTTTTAGCAGGTAAAACAAAAACTTTGGATGAATTGTTTAATGAAGGTTATAACGCTGTATTTTTAGGGGTGGGCGCGGGTGTACCTGCTTTTTTGGATATAAAAGGAGAAGAGTTATCTAATATTTATTCGGCAAATGAATTTCTTACCAGAGTTAATCTTATGATGTCGCGCGATTTTCCTGAATATCATACACCAATAAATATAGGTAAAAAAATTGTTGTTATAGGAGGAGGGAATACCGCCATAGATTCAGCTCGTTCAGCTTTACGTTTACAGAAAATTTCAGGCATTAACCCTAGTGTTACGATTCTTTACAGGAGAACTTTATTGGAACTTCCGGCCCGCAGGCCCGAAATAGAACATGCTGAAGAAGAAGGAATAAAATTTAAATTTCTTGTCCAGCCCGTGTCATTTGACGGAAATTCTGACGGTTTTGTGAAAGGTATACGTTTACTAAAATGTGAACTTGGCGAACCGGATTCGTCTGGAAGAAGAAAACCGATACCGATTAAAGATAGTGAATTCACGGAAGAGTGCGATATAGCTATTATAGCTGTTGGAGTAAATCCTAATCAGCTGTTTATAAAATCTACTAATGGAATTAATCAGGATAAATGGGGTAATGTTATTATAGATAATGAAACAATGATGACATCCCTTAAAAATGTTTATGCCGGCGGAGATATTGTTGGAGGCGAAGGCACTGTAATCGAAGCAATGGGTATGGCAAAAAAAGCGGTTAGAGGAATAATAAAGGCAATGTATGAAAAGTGCTAGATTGTGTTAGAAAATACATATTTTATCTTATTCAAACATGAACAAATCTTTATTCGAAAAAATAAAAAATCTTCCGGAATCTCCCGGTGTATACATATTTTTAAACAGTAAAGGCGATACGATTTATGTAGGGAAAGCCAAGGTTTTAAAACGCCGTGTGTCCAGTTATTTTCAAGCGTCTAGAGCGCGGGATTCGCGGCTTGAACTTCTTATTTCAGAAATAGATGACATTAAGTTTATAACAGCTACCAGTGAAGTAGAGGCATTTATCTATGAAGCAGGCTTAATCAAAGATTATAAGCCGCGCTTTAATATAGAACTTAAAGATGATAAATCTTATCCGTTTTTGTCACTAACAATTAATGAAAAGTACCCAAGGCTCATAATTACCCGCGACCGTAAAAATGACGGTACTCTTTATTTCGGCCCGTATACGGACGTTAAACTTTTAAGATCCGCCATTTCTTTTATGAAAAAAATATTTCCGCTTAGGACATGCGTTTCTTTGAAAAAGAAGGTATGCCTCGAGTATCATATAGGCCTATGTTCAGGACCGTGTGAAAATAAAATTTCTAAAATTGATTACGACGTAATTGTAAGCCAGCTAAGAAAATTTTTGGAAGGCAAAAAAAATGATCTTATAAATTTATTGGAAAACGAAATGAGAGATTTTTCTAAACAAAAAGAATATGAAAAAGCCCTTGCCGTAAAAAAACGTATTGAAATATTGACTATTGTAAGCGGCGCGCGTAATTATACTTCCGGCCCTGTTTCAGGCGAATTAGAAGAGCTTAAAGCGGTTCTTGATATGAGTAATCTTCCTCTTAGGATAGAATGTTTTGATATTTCAAATATACAAGGCGCGCGCGCGGTGGGTTCTATGGTTAAATTTATAGACGCTAAGCCTTGTAAAAAAGAATATCGTTTATTCAAAATTAAAACTGTTAAAACAGTTGATGATTATTCAATGATGAGGGAAGTTGTTCATAGAAGGTATTCAAGATTATTACGGGAAAACGCGCTACTACCGTCATTAATTCTCATAGACGGCGGTAAAGGCCATTTAGCTGTAGTTAAAGATGAGTTAGATTCAATGGGTATTAAAGATATACCGCTTGCTAGTATCGCCAAAGAATTTAACCATATTTATGTTCCGTATAAACCGGCTCCAATACGAATTTCACGCGGTTCTTTGGCTCTTTTACTTATTCAGAGGATAAGGGATGAAGCTCATCGGTTTGCCGTGACATATCACAGAAAACTCAGGAATAAAAAAGTTTTCGAGACAAATCTATTGGAAATAAAAGGAATTGGCAAAGCTAAAGAAAGATTTCTTTTAGAAAAGTTTGGAGATATAGCTAGTATAAAAAACGCTTCCCTAGAAGACCTCGAAAAATCCGGATTAGATAAAAATACCGCGCGCAGGGTATTTGACTATTTTTCAGCCCTCCCGCCTAAAGTTCGATCTAAAAGTTCTAAGACAATTGTAAAGAATTTTTAAGCGCCCGTAAAAAATTAAATCATATAGTAGTTGTCTAAACTTTCCAAATATCCTTAGCGTATTCTCTTATTGTCCGGTCACTTGAAAATTTTCCGGCAAGCGCGGTATTCATTATAGACATTTTAGTCCATTTATTTTTATCTAAATATGTTTCTGAAACAATATCCTGTGTTTTTATGTAGCTTTCAAAATCAGCGAATATCATATATTCGTCATGGTTAACAAGATTATTTACAATAGGTTTGAATATATCTGTTTCAAAACGGGAGAAAAAATTATCATTTATTAAGTCTATAATTTCAGATAATATCGGGGTCTTCGCGATGTAATCTTTAGGATTATAGCCATTTTTTTTTAGATTTAGAACTTCTTCTGTTTTTAATCCGAAAATAAAAATATTCTCTTGGCCGACTTCTTCCATTATTTCTATATTAGCGCCGTCAAGCGTTCCTATAGTAAGCGCGCCGTTAAGCATAAATTTCATGTTGCCTGTTCCTGAAGCTTCTCTTCCCGCTGTTGAAATTTGTTCAGATAAATCACTTGCCGGAAAAATTTTTTCAGCCAGAGAAACGCGGTAATTTTCAAGAAAAATTATTCTTAATTTAGAGCTGGTTTCCGGATCATTATTGATAACTGCCGCTACGTTATTGATGAATTTTATGATAAGTTTAGCCATGTAATAACCCGGCGCTGATTTTCCGCCGATAATAGCGGTACGCGGCACAGCGTTTTTAAGAACGCCGTTTTTGATTTTCAAATATTGCGCTATAAGAAAAAGGATAAAAAGTAACTGCCGTTTATATTCATGAATTCTTTTTATCTGGACGTCAAACATGGAATCAGGGTCAATTGGAATACCTTTGTGTTTCCAAATAAATTCAGAAAGAGTAATTTTATTTTGTCTTTTTATGTCACGCCATCTGCTTTTGAAAAGTTCATTGTCAGAGTTTGGTATGATTTTTTTTAGTTCAGATAATTCCGTGATCCATGAATCGCCTATAAGTTCTGTTATGAGCCCTGATAGCCCATGGTTAGCATTTTTAAGCCATAATCTTTGAGTTATGCCGTTAGTTTTATTGTTGAATTTTTCAGGGTAAAATTCATAAAAATTTTTGAAAAGAGTAGTCTTTAATAATTCAGAATGAAGAGCCGAAACACCGTTGACAGAGTGGCTTCCGATAATACAAAGATTACTCATTCGAACTTTTTTTATTTCTCCTTCTTCAATAAGAGACATGCTTTTTATTTTGTCGTGGTCTTTTGGGTATTTAATGGATATTTCATTTAAAAATCTTTTGTTGATTTCATATATTATTTCCAAATGCCGCGGTAAAAGCGCGCCTATAAGTGATACTGGCCATGATTCAAGCGCTTCAGGCATAATCGTATGATTCGTGTATGCAAAGGTATTAACTGTTATAAACCAAGCTGTGTCCCATTCTAAGTCTTCTTCATCAAGGAGTATCCGCATAAGTTCAACAATAGCTATAGCCGGATGCGTGTCATTAAGTTGTATTGCTATTTTTTCAGGAAAGGCGCGTAAATCCGCGTTATGCATTTTGAATCTGCGTATTATATCTTGGATAGAAGCTGACGTGAAAAAGTATTCCTGTTTTAATCTGAGTTCCATGCCTTTAAAAATACTGTCGCTTGGGTATAGAACTCTTGAAATATTTTCAGACATTATTTTTTTTTCGCAAGCTTTTATGTAGTCTCCGTCGTTAAAATATTCAAGGTCGAATTCTTCAGTACTTCTGGCTGACCATAATCTTAGATTATTGACAACTCCGTTTTTATAACCTGCCACAGGGATATCATAAGCCATGGCTAAAATATTGTCGTTAGAAACCCAGTCAACTTTGAGTTTTCCGTTCTTATCAGTTCTTTGTATGGTTTTGCCGTAGAATTTTATTTTTAAAATATACTCTGGTCTTCCAAATTCCCAAGGATTGCCTAAAACAAGCCATTCTTCCGGCCTTTCAACTTGAAAACCATTTATTATTTCTTGACGAAAAATACCGTAATCGTAACGAATACCATATCCGGTAGCAGGAATTCCTAAAGTTGCCATAGAATCAAGAAAGCATGCCGCTAGTCTCCCTAAGCCTCCATTTCCCAGCCCCGCGTCTCTTTCCTGCTCATAAATTTCTTCCAGATTAAATCCTAGTTCTGATACAGCTTTTTCACTTTCTTTTTCTAAACCCATATTCATTATGTTGTTAGCTAGAAGCCTTCCTATAAGAAACTCCATGGAAAGATAATAAACGCGTTTGCAGTTTTCATCATGATATCTTTGTTGAGTTAAAATCCATCTTGCTATAAGACGGTTTCGTATAGAAAGAGCTAAGGATTGAAAATTGTCATAATTAGTAGCGGTATAGTGATCCTTCGCTAGAGTGTATTTTCTATTATACATAAAATCTTTTTTTAGTTCCGCGACTTGAGATTCATCCATAATATTACGCGTATCCACGATAATACCTCCCTTGGAATCAACTACCTATTACTCCCATGGATTCCCGTGTTCGCGGGAATAACGGATGGGAAATTTTTATGAATAAAATTACATCTATAAAAAAACAATGGGCTAAAACCTTTTTCAAAAACCATTTTTTTGGGAATATGGCTGATATATGTTTTAGCCCTGTTTTTTAGCAGTAAAAATAATTTATGTTACGCTGTTTTTACAGCTTGCGGTAATTTTTTTCCTGCTATTTTAGCGTGCAAAGTCCTTAAGTCTTTCTCAGTTAATTTGTCCAGCATGGTTCCATCGTAACCATGGGCAATAAGTCTTTTCTTTTGACTTTTTACGCGTGCTCTTTTTCGTATACCTGTTTTTTTAGGTCTTTCTCTGTAACGATAACGCGGGCCTGCCATAATTCCTCCTAATATGTTAATATTACATAATAAAATGCCGAATGTCCAAAAATTGTTTTAAATTATTTTATTCCTAAGTATATGCTAATCCAATAATTTTTATAAAATAAATATTTATTTTATCACACATATATAATTTTTCATAAATTTTTTTTGTATTTAGTTTTAGACTATTCTTATCTATGATTATTAGAAACCTTTAGATGAGGGTATTCGGTAATCCCAAATTCTCCTTGAAAATTCATATATAACTCAGGATAATAGGCACGGATAATATACTTAGTAACAAGGTTTATAACAAAAAGGCAATTAAGTATGCGTGAAATTATAATTTTTTTTTCATTATCAATAATGTGTTTTATAGCTGTATTATCTTATGGAAAAGATAATAGTGTGCCAAGAGACGCCTATGTTTCCGCCATTACAAGCGATATAAGAAATTTTATTTCTTTTTACGCGGATGATTCTTCGAGCGCGGGTATTTCAAGTTTAATATATGACGGTCTTACAAAAATAGATAAAAATTTTAATATTATAGGAAGTCTTGCCGAAAAATGGGACATTGAAAAAGACGGTTTGGAAATAATTTTTTATCTTAGAAAAAATGTTAAATGGCATGACGGGGTACAGTTTACCGCGCGAGACGTTTATTTTACTTATATGACAATTCTTAATCCTGAAACCGCTTCGCCGTATATTTCGGAATTTAATTTAATTGATAAAATAGAAATAATTGATGATTATACCGTGCGTTTTAAATATAAAGAGCCGTTTGCTCCTTCTTTGATTAAACTGGGCATGGGTATTATCCCTGAACATATTTTTAAAAATGATAAGAATATTAAACAAGAATTTTCATTTTCAAAAATAATAGGCACAGGGCCTTATAAAATAGAACAATACGAGGATTCTCAATTTATTATTTTTAAGGCCAATAATGATTATTTTGACGGCGCGCCGGGTATAAAATATTATGTGGTTAAAATTTTGCCAGATCAATCAACCATGTTTCTTGAAATGGTTTCCGGAAATATTGATTCTTCTTCTCTTTCGCCGTATCAGTTTCGTTATAGAACCGCGTCTCGGGATTTTTTAGATGAATTTGATAAGTATGAATATCTTGCTCCTAGTTATACATATATCGGATATAATTTGACCAATCCTGTTTTTATGGATAAAAGAGTTCGTTTAGCGTTAAATATGGCAATAAATAGGGAAGAGCTTATAAAGTTTGTACTTTTAGGATACGGTGAATCTTGTTCCGGGCCGTTTATAAAAAATTCAATTTATTATAATCAGGAAGTAGCGCCGTCGCCATATGATCTGGATAAAGCAAAGGAACTTTTAAATTCCGCGGGGTGGCGGGATTCGGATAATGACGGAATACTTGAAAAAGACGGTAAAAAATTTTCCATTACTCTTCTTACGAATCAGGGCAGTGAATTAAGGGAAAATACCGCTACGATAATACAAAAATATTGGCGTATTGTCGGGGTAGATTTGAAAATAAATATTATCGCGTGGCCCGCGTTTATCGAACAGTTTATAAATAAAAAAAATTTTGAAGTTGTTCTTTTGGGATGGCAGTTAGCCGTTGATCCTGACCCATACGCGGTATGGCATTCAGACGCTATTAAAAACGGATTGAATTTTATTTCGTATTCCAATAAAGAAGTTGATATGCTTATAGAACAAGGCCGCCGGACGTTTGATATAAATAAACGAGTGGAAATTTATAGAAAGATACATGAAAAAATAGCCGAAGACGCGCCGTACGGTTTTTTGTTTTTTGAAGAGACTCTTACCGCGCTTAATAAAAGATTTAAAGGCGTGGAACCCTCGCCCGCCGGTATAGCGCATAATTTTTTAAAGTGGGCTGTTCCCGATAAGGAAGTAAAATATAAAATTTAATTTTAAACTTCAAACAATTCGGATGGTCATAGGCGAACCGTATTGTTTTGGGATGATTAGGCATCGTTAAAACAAATGTTAAAATATTTTATTAAAAAATTTATTTTTATTATTCCTCTTTTATTAGGCATATCTTTTTTGCTTTTTATGCTTATGCATTTTTCTCCGGGGGATCCGTCAAATCTAAAATACGGCCTTAATCCTTCTGTTTCAATGTCTGCTCGCGAAAATTTTAATAAAATGTACGGTTTGGATAAACCGCTTTTACAACAATATGCTGTTTGGATTAAGAAAATGTTTTTTTTGGATTTTGGTAATTCACTTATAGACGGTAAACCGGTTATGAAAAAAATTATGGAACGGCTTCCCGTGACACTTCTGCTTTCCGGCGTGTCATTAGTTGTTACTATTTTTTTAGCAATTCCTATAGGAATAATAACCGCGGTAAAGAGAGGAACTTTTTTTGATAATGTAACATCTATTTTTCTTTTTGCTGTTTATTCTATACCTTCGTTTTGGATAGCCCTTGTATTAATTTTTGTGTTTGGATTTAAATTGAAGATGTTTCCTGTTTCAGGAATGACGCCGTGGTTTAGTTCTTATTTAAGTCCGTTTTTTCGCGTGGTAAATCTTTTTCATCATATGGTATTGCCGGTAACAGCTATCGCGCTTAGTTCAATTCCTAGTTTAGCCCGGTATACAAGGTCCAGCATGATAGGTGTTCTTCATGAAAATTATATAGTAAGCGGCCGGGCAAAAGGATTAAGCGAATACCGAGTAGTTATGTCGCACGCATTTAGAAACGCGTTATTGCCGATTATTACGCTTTTAACGTTTATTCTGCCGTCTCTTATTTCAGGAAGTTTTATATTTGAATCTATTTTTTCATGGCCCGGAATGGGCAGGCTTGGTTATGAAGCGATAATGAATTATGATTATCCGCTTGTTATGGGTATCGGCGTAATTTCTATTTTTTTGACGCTTATTAGTATTTTACTGGTTGATTTATTATATGCGTGGTGTGATCCGCGTATACGTTACGGGGCCGCTACAAAATAAAGCGGTGACTATGTGTTACAAGGAAGAGAAATATCTATAATGAAAATTAAATTATTTTTAGGAATTATTATAGCGGCATTATTGGGCTTTAGCGCGATTCTCGCTCCTCTAATAGTCAGGTATGACCCATTAGAAATGAATTTAGATTCCAACCGGCAATTAAATCCGCCGTCCTTACGTAATATTTTCGGGACAGATAATTTAGGGCGGGATGTTTTCAGCCGTATGGTGTATGGAGGCCGCGTTTCAATGTCGGTAGGGTTTACCGCTGTTTTCATATCGGTTTTTATTGGTGTTATATTAGGCGCGTTGAGTGGTTATTATGGAGGATGGGTGGACTATTTAATTACGCGTCTTATTGAAATAATGTATTGTATGCCTGTATTTTTTTTGATTATGTTAGTTATAACTTTCATAGGGCCGGGGATTTTTAATGTTATGATAGTAATAGGATTGACTTCATGGCCGGGTATAGCGCGGCTTGTAAGGGGAGAATTTTTAACTTTAAGAGAACGTGATTTTGTTTTATCCGCTAGGCTTTCCGGCGCGTCTAGCGCGCGTATTATTTTTAAACATATTTTGCCGAACGCTTTGCATCCGGTTTATGTGAGTTTCGCGTTAGGAATCGGTTCTAGTATTTTGACGGAAAGCGCGTTAAGTTTTTTGGGTATGGGAGTACAGATACCTACTGCAAGCTGGGGAAATATTTTAAGCGGAGCCAGAAGTTATATTGACCACGCGTGGTGGCTTTTTTTATTTCCGGGCATAGCTATATTTTTATCTGTTTTCGCGTTTAATTTAATAGGGGAGAGTCTTAGGGAAATATATGAACCTAAAATCGGAGATTAACTCACCCCGCAAAAATTTTTAATTAAAGTTTGCATATTAAAAATAAAATGATATACTTAAAAATGTATTTAAAAAATCTTTAAAGTAACAGCGAGAGGATTTTAATTATAATTTTGAATTTATTATTTTTTTTGTAAGTTGTTTTTTTTAAATGGGAGGGGAGAAATGAGTATCGTAAAAAAGTTGTTTAAAAGAGAAGGTTTTACGTTGGTGGAAATCATGATAGTCATAGCTATTATCGGTTTACTTGCCGCGGTAGCTATTCCTAATTTTGTGCGTGCCAGAGAAACAGCGCAGAAAAACGCTTGTATCTCCAATCTTAAACAAATAGACGGCGCGAAAACATTATGGTCATTAGATACAGGAAGCACAGCTACTCCTACATGGACTGATTTAGTTACAGCTTATATAAAACAGACACCGTCTTGCCCGACAGGCGCAAGTTATACTATTGGTGCTTTAGGGTCAGACCCAACATGTAATTCAGGTGTAGCTACACATCAACTTCCTTAATTTTAGATTTAAATAGAAAAAACATATATAAAGGCGGATTTTATAAAATTATAAAATCCGCCTTTTTTATTTCAATCTTGGCTTAACCTAAAAATTGTATTTTGTCATAGTTAATAACACTTACCCCAAAAACCTCTACTTTTCAAAACATCTATTCCATATTTTTATCTCGATGCTTGCAAAGTTTGGCATAAATCGTGTATTATTACCGCAACTAAATATAGGAGGATTTTTGTTATGAATAAAAAAATTTTAGTTATACACGGTCCTAATTTGAATTTGTTGGGCATTAGGGAACCGGGGATATATGGCTCATGTACTTTGGATGAGATAAACAAAGAAATAAAGGCTATTGGCGATAATAAAAAAATTGCGTGCGAAATTTTTCAGTCCAGCCATGAAGGGGAAATTGTTGATAAAATCGGCGCTACAGATGCTAATGGTATTTTAATAAATCCTGCCGCGTACACGCATACGAGTATAGCTATACGCGACGCGGTAAGCGCAAAAAAAATTCCTGTTGTTGAAGTTCATTTGTCAAATATTTACGCTAGGGAAGAATTTCGGCATAAATCAGTTATAGCGCCTGTCGCGAATGGTCAGATAAGCGGGTTTGGAAAAAATAGTTATTTATTAGGTATGACTGCTTTGATTAGGCTATTGTAGATGAGTAGGTACAATTGGCCGTTAATATGTTTAAGGAGTTTTTTTGAATCACCAAAATATCTATAACAATTTTTTAGAGAAAGCGCGTGATAATATTAAAGAAAATGGGCTGGATGCTTTAATCGTGTCTTTTCAGTCTGATATAAAATATATTACCGGATTTTATATCGAAGGCGCGGTACTTTTTATTCATTCTTCAGCGCAATCAGTATATTTTACGGATAAGATGAATGAAACTTTGGTGAGAGACGGCCTTTTGGGTATTAATGTTGAGGTACGCGCCGGTGCTTTTATCGAAGGGATAAAGAATTATATACGAGAAACATCTGTGAAAAATTTAGGGATAGATGAGAATAGCCTTTCATTAGTACTTTATACGCGGCTTATTAAGGAAAATACAGAAGTTAATTTTATAAGTAAGAGTGGAGATATTATAAAAAATTTAAGGCTTCTTAAGGAAGATTTTGAAATTGAACACATAAAAAAAGCCGCTAAAGAAACAGTAAAAATATGGAATAACATAAAAAAAGAAATTAAGCCCGGAATAAGAGAGATAGATCTAGCATTTATGATTGATATAGCTATGCGTGAGAAAGGCTATGAAAATTCTTTTAAAACTATTACTGCGTTTGCTGAAAATACAAGTTATCCGCACGCTATTTCAGGTAATAGAAAATTAAAGGCTAATGAACATGTTTTAGCTGATTTTGGTCTTAAGGTTAATGGGTATTGTTCTGACTTGACAAGAATATGGGCTAACGGTAGAATAAATCCTTCTGTAAAAAATATAGAAAAATACGTGAGATTTGCGCAAGAATCCGCGATAAAAATGATCGGGCACGGAGTCAACATTAGTGTAGTTGTTCAAGCGGCTGATAAAGTTTTTACTGAAAATATTTTAGATAAGTATGTGTGCCACAGTTTAGGCCATGGTGTAGGATTGGATATTCATGAAGAACCATTTTTACGTAGCAATTCAAATGTTGTTTTAAGAAAAGGAATGATTATTACAGTAGAACCCGGATTATATATTCCCGGTGTCGGGGGAATAAGAATAGAAGATATGGTTTTAGTAACGGAAAAAGGTTGTGAGGTGTTAACGAGATGATAATAACTGCTAGAGATTTTAGGTCAGGTGTTGTTGTTAATTATGAAGGATCTTTTCACGAAGTCATAGATTCCCATCATCATAAACCCGGTAAAGGCGGCGCGTTTGTTAAATCAAAATTGCGCAATCTTAATACCGGTTCAATTGTTATTGTAACTCTCCGTCCTGAAGATACTTATGAAGAAGTCTATATTGAACTTAAACCGGTACAATATCTTTATCATGATGATTTGGGGTATTGTTTCATGGATGAAGAAAATTTTGAGCAAATACATGTTCCTGAATCAAAAATGGGAACGGTCTTAGATTATTTAAAAGAAAATATGGTAGTTATAGCCAGTATGTACGAAGGCAGTGTTTTAGCCGTAAATCCGCCGATACATGTTGTATTGGAAATAACTTATACTGAACCGGGTTTTAAAGGAAATACCGTGAGCGGGGCAACTAAGACCGCTACTCTTGAAACCGGAAAAGTTATAAGAGTTCCTCTTTTTGTTGAAAATGGGCAGAAGGTGAAAATTGATACCCGTACAGGGGACTATGTTGAGAGGGTAACATAAGAGTTTTTTCGGCGCGGTTTTCTCTGGTATGAAAATTTTGTGATATTGTCTATAATTGTTTTTAAAAGGAGAGAGTATGAATATTAAAAAAATTCAGGAACTTGTGGAACTTATGACTTCTAACGGGCTTACTGAGGTTGAAATTGAAGAAGAAGGAATGAAAATAAAAATTAGCAGAAAATATCAAATATCCGCAGAACAAAATATGATGCCGTTTATTCAGCAGTCCCATGTACAAATGACACAGGCTAATAGAGAATCGGGTCAGGCTGAACCTGCTAAAAAAGACATGTCACATCTTAAGCAGATAACATCTCCTATGGTTGGAACATTTTACAAATCAGCGTCTCCAGAAGCAAGTCCTTATGTAAAGGTAGGGGATATTATTCATAAAGGCGATGTTCTTTGTATTGTGGAAGCCATGAAACTTATGAATGAAGTAAAATCAGAGATTGATGGGAAAATATCTGAAATTTTAATAGAAAATGCTGAACCGGTTGAGTTTGGCCAAACACTTTTTTTAGTTGAGCCGTTATAATTGCGGCTAATAGGGGCTGTTACGTGATATTAATTTACATTTAAAGGTAACAATTTATAAAGTGACGGTTAAAAATGTTTTCAAAAATTTTGATAGCTAATCGCGGCGAGATTGCTGTTAGAATAATCAGAGCCGCGCGAGAACTTGGCATAAAAACAGTTGCGGTTTATTCGCAGACTGACGCGGAATCTATGCATGTAAAGCTTGCAGATGAAGCTATTTGCATAGGAGGAGCGGCACCTGCGGTAAGTTATCTTAATATCCCTAATATTGTAAGCGCGGCTGAAATAACAGATGTTGAGGCGATCCATCCGGGGTATGGTTTTTTAGCGGAAGACGCGCATTTTGCTGAAATATGCGAGTCTTGCAATATAAAATTTATAGGTCCTACACCTGAAAATATGCGGTTAATGGGAGATAAGATAGTTGCAAAAGATACGATGAAAAAAGCAGGTGTTCCTGTAATTCCGGGTAGCGAAGGTATCATTAAAAGTAAATCAGAGGCGCTTAAAACAGCTAAACTTATTAAATATCCTATTATTTTAAAAGCATGCGCGGGCGGCGGCGGAAAGGGAATGAGGGTTTGTCATAATGATGTAAGTCTTATTAACGCGTTTCTTACTGCGCGGGCAGAAGCAGAAGCTTCTTTTGGTAACCCTGAAGTTTATATGGAAAAATATATTCAAAAGCCAAGGCATATTGAATTTCAGATTATGGGGGATAATTATGGAAACATTGTTCATTTAGGGGAAAGAGATTGTTCAATTCAGAGAAGGCATCAAAAACTTATAGAAGAATCTCCGTCACCAGCGTTGAGTTCTAAAATGCGTAATAAAATGGGGGAGGTAGCTGTTGCCGGTGCTAAGACAGTAATGTATAGAGGCGCTGGAACAATAGAGTTTCTTTTAGACGGAGATGATTTTTATTTTATGGAAATGAACACCCGTATACAGGTTGAACACCCAGTTACAGAAATGGTTACCGGAATAGATTTAATTAAAGAACAAATTAAAGTAGCTAGCGGAGAAAAATTATCTTTCACACAGGATTCCGTTAGATTTGAAGGCCATGCGATAGAATGCCGTATAAACGCGGAAGATCCTGAAAGAGATTTTTGTCCGTCTCCGGGAAAAATAGCAGAGCTTCATTTCCCCGGCGGAAGAGGATTTCGTGTGGATAGTCACGTTTATCAAGGTTATTCCATTCCTCCGTATTATGATTCCATGATAGCAAAATTTATAGCGTACGGGAAAACACGAGAAGAGGCTATAACGATTATGTCGCGTGCGTTGGGAGAAATGATTATAAACCCTATAAAAACTACAGCACCTTTTCATATTAAAGTTTTAAATGATTCAGAGTTTTGTAAAGGAGATTTTTCCACGCGGTTTATTGAAAAATTTTTTATAAAAAATGATACCCAATAATGGAGGCTTTATGCGTTTTTTTATCAGAATAGGGATTATAGTTTATTCTTTTATTATGATTGCGACAGGCGGTTTATTTTTAGCGGTGTCTTTAGACATGGTCCCCTCTGATTATTGGCTTTCTCTTATGAGTACTATTCAGTCATCTAGTAATATTCAAATATGTTTACATGTTGTGAGCGGGTTCTTTTTTATAGCAGGTATTATTACTCCATTAAGAGTATCCGCGAAACTTAGAAAAGATAAGGTAATAACAAGATCTAGATTTTGATAATTCTAACAACCAAAAAAATCTTTTTTGCTGTTTGACGAAGAAACTCATTGTGCTATACTTGCAACATCAGTATGCCTAGAGTGGGCGAGAAGTTTTTAATTAATTTTAGAAAAATAACAAGAGCAAGTACCGGCTAAAGCTATTTCTAATCTGGCAAAGAAAGGAGGGATGAAATAGTTGTCTGGAAAATATCAATAACAACAGAAGTTTTGACGTATATGAAAATTTGATATTTTTTTTATTATTTTGCCGCAGAGTAGCTAAAC
The DNA here is from genome assembly GCA_000954095.1 of Candidatus Omnitrophus magneticus. GTDB lineage: Bacteria > Omnitrophota > Gorgyraeia > Tantalellales > Tantalellaceae > Omnitrophus_A > Omnitrophus_A magneticus. The sequence goes on from JYNY01000516.1 coordinate 19,673, forward strand.
AAACAGCCGATACAATATAAACAGATAGAAATTAAATAGAACAAAAATTTGTTCTTATTTAGGGTGGGAAGTATTAAAATTTTCTTTTAAGGAGGAAATAATAATGAAGTTTTTAAAAATAGCAATGGTTTTAGCGCTTACAAGCTTAGTTGCTGTTGGCGCGTACGCTGAGACACAAAGTGTCAAAATCAGCGGAGATTTAGCGATGAGATCTTTCGCGAGAAACAACTATGATTTGGATAACAATGATCCAAACGTAGCGAACACTGGCGTAGAGTCTTCAGATTGGAGCACATACCTTACAAACACAGCTGAAGTTCAAGTGGACGCGGACTTAACTGACAATGTAACAGGTGTTATAAGACTTGTTAACCAGAGACTCTGGGGCGATGTGTATGGCAACAATACAGCCGCGGATAATACATACGGCATAATTGGCGCGCCTTATACAGATCAGGTTGCCGCGAGAACAGTTTCTTCAGCAGATTCTTTTGATGTTAATGTGGATTTAGCTTATATAGAATTAAAAGAGTTCCTTTATTCACCTCTTACATTAAAAATTGGTCGTCAGGACCTTTGGTTTGGTAAAGGATTTATCGTTGGTGCTAACTTACAAGATCCAAATGGTAATTTACTTCCAAGAGAATATACAGCGATTAAATCTTTTGACGCGATTCGCGCTACTTTAGATTATGATCCTTGGACAATTGACGGTGTATTCGCGAAAATCCGCGAGAACCAAGACAGAGCAGATGAAGATATAAATCTTTGGGGTACAAATGTTGGTTATAAATTCAATGAATATAACGCGGAAGCCGAAGGTTACTGGTGGTTCAAACAACAGAGATATGTTGGAACAACTTCCAACGGGGCAACAATGCCGTCAGTTCTTAACGGCCACCAATCAAATGATGTTCATACTTTTGGTTTAAGAGGTAGTTTTGATCCTATAGAGGATTGGACAATTGCTCTTGAAGGTGCTTACCAGCTTGGCGAATATATCGGAGCAGCACAACAGATAGAAGAAAGAAGCAGAAGCGCTTGGGCAGTAGATGCTATGGTAGAATGCCGTTATTTCCAAGATAATTTTGCGTGGAGACCGGTTGTTGGCGCTGAATATATTTTATATTCCGGCGAAGAAAATCTTGGTAATACAACAGCTACTACGAATGGAACATATAACGGATGGGATCCTGTATACAGAGGCAAGTTTGATACAGCTATTCGTGAATTCCAGAATGTATTTTACAGAACAGCGATGGGAAGTTCCCCATCTACAACTAATCAGCACCAGATTTTATTAACAGGTAAAGTAGAGCCTACAGATAGCCTTACATTAAAAGGTACTTTTGGCAATTTCTGGCTTGCTGAAGAATGGGCGTCAACTACAACCGTAGTTAATCAGAATGAAGAGCAATACCTTGGTAGTGAAGCAGATATTACATTGACTTGGGATTACACAGAAGATGTGCAGTTTGGTCTTTTGACAGCATGGTTCTTCCCAGGCGATCATTTTGCTAACAGCCAAGATGATGTTGCTACAGATGTCGTTGGATCTGTTTCTCTTAACTTCTAATTATTTTTAAGCAAGAGATCAGGGAGGGAAAACGGCTCACCTTTTTGGTGAGCCGTTTTTTTTATGCTAAAAATTTCTTTGCAAGGAAAGGTTCTTGACTTTTAAAGAGAGTATGATAAACTTATTTTCATTGTTTGTAAGGAGAATTTGTTATTTTATACTTGGAGGTGGAGTATGGCAGAGGCGTATTGCGTAAAATGTAAAACTAAGAAAGAAATGAAAAGCCCACAGGAAGTTACTATGAAAAACGGCCGTAAAGCAATTAAAGGGTCTTGTAATAGTTGCGGCACAGGCTTATATCGCATATTGGGTAAATAAGAATTTTAATTATTAAAAGGATATTAAATTGTAGGGGCACGAAATTATCGAGTCCCTACAATGTTTTATACCTAAAGGTAATCTGTGGTAAAAAGAAAAATTAAAGATTTAGCCTTAGAAAAGGCGCATGCAATAGCTAGGGTTGCGCTTGAAAAAGAAGGCGAAGATATTCTTGTTTTAGATTTAACCAAATCCGCTAATATTTTTAATTATTTTGTGTTGATTACTGCTGGTTCATCTAAAAGAGTTCAGTCAATAGCAAAAGCCATAGACGAAGAGCTGTCCGTTAACTGGAAGCAAAACGCTCGCCTAGAGGGGAAAAATAATCCTTCTTGGACATTGGTTGACGCGGGAGATGTAATAGCGCATGTTTTTTATAAAGACGCGCGCAATTTTTATGGGATAGAACGGTTGTGGCTCTCTGCTCCAAGAGAAGAAATTAATGAAAAATGCTTGAAAAAAACTTTAAAGAAAAAATTATCCAAATCTTCAGCGAAGGCATAAACCAATATTTCGCGGAAGAGTCCGCTTGTCGTGCGGATATTTCTTCTTCTCTTATTTCCCTCGATGCCCCAAAAGAAAAACTTCATGGGGATATCACTTCCAATATCGCTATGGTTTTAGCAAAACAAGTAAAAGCAAATCCTGTCATTTTAGCTCAACATATCAGTGAAAAAATAAAAAAAATATTTAATCAGAGAAGCGACATTAATTCTTTTATCGACGGTATTGAAGTAAAAGGCGCGTTTATTAATCTTTGGCTTTCTGATAAATATTATGAAAATATTCTTTTGGAAATATTTAAGAATAAAGAAAAGTTTGGGCAGAATAGCGACTTTGGCGGGAAGAGAGTTAATATAGAATTTGTTTCAGCGAATCCTACAGGACCTCTTACGATTGCGCACGCGAGACAAGCCGCGATAGGCGATGCTTTAGCGCGAATATTAAAATTTAATGGATATGACGTGACAACAGAATATTATCTTAATGACTGCGGCAGGCAGATTAATATGCTGGGAAAGTCGCTAGAAATTAGGTATAGGAATTTATGCGGGAAAGAGGATAGTTTGCCGGAGGACGGGTATGTCGGGGAATATGTTATTGATATTGCTAAAGAAATAAAAGAAAAACACGGGGAAATGTTTTTAGAAGAAACAGAAAAAACTAGTAATTTTTTTAGAAAATACGCAGTAGAAAGCATAATGAATCTTATTAGAAAAGACCTTGAAGATTTTAGGGTTCATTTTGATGTATGGACAAGCCAAGCAGAATTTGAGGAAAGAAAAATTGTCGAACGCACTTTAGAAGAGCTGGAAAAAGCCGGCTATCTTTATGAACAAGACGGAGCTAAATGGTTTAAGTCAACGGCATTTGGAGATGATAAGGATCGGGTTGTTCGTAAAAGCGATGGTTCGTATACATATTTAGCGCCGGATATAGCGTATCATAAAGATAAATATTTACGGAAGTTTGAGAAAATTATTGACTTGTTAGGGCCGGATCATCATGGATATATAAACAGAATGAAAGCGGCTGTTTCTGCTATGGGATATGATAAATCCTCTATAGATATTCTTATAGTTCAGTTGGCTACACTGCTTCGAAATGGTGTAGCGGTTTCCATGTCTACACGTAGAGCGGAATTTATTTCTTTAAGGGAAATCATTGAGGAGATTGGCGTTGATGTGGCGCGGTTGATTTTTTTAATGAGAAGGCGGGACAGCCATCTTGATTTCGAGTTTGAGGTTGCTAAAAAAGAAGCGACTGACAGAAAGGATTGTACC
>JYNY01000517.1 GCA_000954095.1 Candidatus Omnitrophus magneticus
TTGCCGTTCCCAGAAGGCTTGACGACGACCTGGAATGGAAGGTGGTGTCCTGACCGGTGGGCACCGACAGGTTGAAGGTGGAGCGGTACCACCGGATGCCCGGATGGTCGACGGTCATCGTCGTGGCCGCTGTCCAGTCCTTGTCGGGCATGCCCGGCAGGTACCATCCGGCGCGCTCGCCGTACAGGTCACCTTTGTTGTACATCGTCCGGGCGGTATCGCCGGTCTGTTCGGTGCTTAGTGCGCCACGGACCCGCCACGTGACCGCCCCCTTCGCAGGCAGGCTGGCGGAGTTGAGACTGCGGGACTGGCGCGACAGCCCGTTGTCGGACCAGTCGAGGTTCTGGCCGAGGTTGTGGACGACGACCGAGAGGACGACCGGATCGCCGGCCTTGACCGAGGAGGGGAGCTACATTCGCGTAAGT
>JYNY01000518.1 GCA_000954095.1 Candidatus Omnitrophus magneticus
CAGTGATAACTGAAGGGAATATTTCTGATATAAGAATAGCTAAGGATAAATTAAATATTAAACCGGACAGCATATATTGTTTTGACCGTGCGTATACAGACCTTGAACTATGGAGTAATATTGACTTTTCTAAGAGTTATTTTGTGACTAAATTAAAAAACAATCTAAAATATACAGTTCTCGGACAGCATCTAGAGGCAATGAAAGACGGGATATTGTCTGATGAAAAAATAAAACTAGAAAATAAAAAATATGAAAAGAATTTAAGAATGATAAGATTTTTAGATGAAAAAAGTGACGAAGTAGTTAGTATTGTTACCAACAATTTTAAACTGTCAGCTAAAACGATCGTACAAATATATAAAACAAGATGGCAAATAGAAATATTTTTTAGATGGATAAAACAGAATTTACAAATAAAAACATTTTTGGGAACAAGTAAAAATGCGGTGATGAGTCAAGTCTGGATAGCGATGATATATTATTTACTTTTGACATATATAAAATACCAATCTAAATATGAAAAATCGTTATTTTATTTGCATAGGATAATAAAAGAAGCATTATTATCAAGGTTGACATTGATAGATCTGTTAAGCGCAACACCAGCCAGAATTTCTGATTTTAAAATTAAGGAATTTCAACTAGTTTTTTGGTGAAATAGTTTTATCGGACAGGATTGAAGCCAACCCGTCAAGCTGTTGAAAGGGACGATAAAGCCGTTCGACGGTGGATA
>JYNY01000519.1 GCA_000954095.1 Candidatus Omnitrophus magneticus
AAGGGTTTTATGATATTTTCGGCTCGAATTTTTCTTTTTCGATTTTCAATTATTCTACAAAAAATTTAAAAAAAACTTTTTGTCATTATAGCACAGCAGTACTTTTGTTCCAACCAGAAAACAAGTGTAAAACAAAAAGTAAGAAAAATTTTAATAAAAATGACTAAAATAAACCACATTTTTTATTCTTAATTTTGGCTCTAAAACCCGCATGGTTACTGGACTTTACGCGAGTCTAGAAAAAAAATATCGAAAAATCGGCTTTTCAAAATTTGCATTCTCTAGATTTGTCAGGTAAGCTTTATAGTAGAGAATGAGAAAGTGAAAATCGAATCAAAAAAAAATAAGAAATGTAAAATTGAAAAAAAATGATATGAAAAATAAAATAGAAAAATTGTAGAAGATTGGAGTGAGTAGTGAGTAGTGAGTAGTGAGTAGTGAAAATTAAAATAACAAAAATCGCGCGATGCGCGGAAGGATGGAGAGTAGATATGAGACAGTTGAAAAAAAAATTCAAAACCATTTCGGAACGTCTTACAAGTCTCGTCGAGACTGGGATTAATTCCGGAATAACAAAAACCGCGGCGGGACGCCGCAAAGGAGTGTGCACCATGTGCCACTTAAGAAATTTTTTGAAAATTATTTTTGGAAAAGTCGCTAGCCCAATGGGAATGGCTAGGATGGTTTCCAGTCAATCGCAATCGGTACAGAGTACCGGAAGGAGGGGAAAGATGAAAATAAGGAAAAGAATAAGTATGTTAGTAGGACTTATAAAGAGTACCTGTCTCTTTATCGGTCCGCCGCTATTCAGAATAATACAGACTTTAACAAGTTTAATCGCGGCCATTCCCGCGCAACGAGGAAAACAGGCCAACTCTGTCATTCCTGCGCAACGAGGAATCCAGACGAACTCTGTCATTCCTGCGCAACGAGGAATCCAGACGAACTCTGTCATTCCTGCGCAACGAGGAATCCAGACGAACCCTGTCATTCCTGCGCAAGCAGGAATCCATACAGGTAAAGTAAGTACAAATTTTTCTCAATATTTATTAAAAATATTCAAAAAAACAAAAACCGCCCAAACGGGCAAAGAGAGGTGTGCCATGAAAAGCACAAAAGAAGTCAGAGGAATTTTCGTAACTATCTCTAAAATTATTCTTGGCGCTGTTGTCAAAATAAAATTAGGGATAAACAAAAAGGCGCAAAGCGCCAAAGGAGAATGTGTCATGAAGATAGTAAAAGTAGTCAGGGAAAAGTTTTTCACAGTTATTTTAAAAATTGTCTCTAATTTGGAGATTAACCTTAATAATGCTATTAAGGGAATTTTTGAATTTTCTATCATCCCGAAAAGCGGGTACGGATTTGGACTTATTATGATAAGCTTAATGATATATATTTTCGTAAGATCCATAATTGCGTCAATTATGGTATATGCAGGCCTGCATATACCATAATTGACGCAATTATGGTAT
>JYNY01000521.1 GCA_000954095.1 Candidatus Omnitrophus magneticus
AAACACTTGGAAATATTTAGCTAATAATTATGCTCAAAATGGTTTCTGGGGTTTATGAAAAAGCGCTGGTACAGGCTGGTATGATAAATATGGGTATTATCATTGTAATCTTTTTTCAAGCGGTAAAGGTATAACAACAGACGATCATGCGCGTCTCTCATTGTTGGATATTCATGAACATAAAGATTACTGTATTTAACCGTACGCCAGAGACGCTCAATAAAAATGTTGTCAAAGACCCTGCCACGTCCATCCATGCTTATTCGAATATTTGCGTCCAATAGCTTTTGGATAAACTCCATCGACGTGAACTGTGTACCCTGATCATTGTTAAATATCTCTGGCTTGCCATATTTTTTTAAAACTTCATCAAGGCATTCCACACAAAAAGACGCATCCAGTGTGTTACTAAGCCGCCAAGAAAGAACATAACGGCTGAACCAGTCCATAATAGCCACTAGATAACAATACCCTCTGGCGAGCTGAATATACGTGATGTCAGTGGCCCAGACTTGATTAACTCGGACAATCTCAACACCTCTCAGCAGATACGGGTAAATACGGTGTTCCGGATGTTTCTGGCTTATCCGTGGCTTTGGATAGATCGCCACTAGGTTCATCGACCTCATAAGCCGACGAATCAATTTTTTCCCAGCGGTATGCCCCAAACGCCGTAAATACTTCATCATTTTAATAACGCCGCATGGATCTTTCATGAACTGTTCGTCGATTGCTCTGCGAAGCTGGTGTTCATCCAAAAGTTCTTTTTCCTGTCGCTGATAATATAAGTTCGACCGATTGAACCCCAGTAATTCGCATTGCTGGCGAACGCTCAATTCCGTATTATTTTTGTCAATGAACAATATTTTTTGCTCGCGACTTATAGTCCAAGCTTTTTTTTTAGCCAATCAATCTCAACCTGCTGACGGCCAATTTGTTTGTACAAATTGTCTAGCTGTTGCTTGGCATCTGGCTCTTGTTCGTTCTTGCGCG
>JYNY01000522.1 GCA_000954095.1 Candidatus Omnitrophus magneticus
CTTCATTTTGCAATAAATCAAAATATATTTCTATCCCGCCGGCTCCCAATTTACCCGCCTCATACGATTTCTTTAAATATTCAACTATCAATTTAAATTGCTTTGCTGTCGCGTTTATTATAGGCACTTCCCACTTCTCCGCGTTAAACTGTTGACCACCTCTAGCGCCGCTACGAACGAGTAATTCCCTAACCTTTTCTCCTTGTCCTATAACACTATGCATTTGTCCTAAATTCATGTCTTTCATTTCTTCATTTTGCAATAAATCAAAATATATTTCTATCCCGCCGGCTCCCAATTTACCGGATTCATACGTTTTCTTTAAATATTCAACTATCAATTTTAATTGCTTTGCTGTCGCGTTTATTTGCGGCGCTTCCCAAGTTTTATCGCTAAACTGAGTAGCATCTCTAGCGCCGCTACGGACGAGTAATTCCTTAACCTTTTCTCCTTGTCCTATAACACTATGTATATGTCCTAAATGCATCTCTTTTAGTTCTTCATTTTGTAATAAATCAAAATATATTTCTATACCGACGGCTCCCAATTTACCGTCTTCATACGTTTTCTTTAAATATTCAACTATCAATTTTAATTGCTTTGCTGTCACGTCTATTTTCGGCACATCCCAATTTTTGGCGTTAAACAGTTCCACATTTTTAACGCCAAAACGTTCTAACAATACCTTTACTTTTTCTCCCTGCCCTATAACGCTATGTATCTGCCCTAAATGCATCTCTTTTAGTTCTTCATTTTGTAATAAATCAAAATATATACCTATCCCTCCGGTCCTCAAACTATTCTCTTCATGTTTTCTCTTTAAATATCCTGCTATACATTTTATCTGTTCTACTGTCGCGTTTATGTAAGGCGCATCCCAATTTTTGGCGTTAAACAGTTCCACATTTTTAACGCCAAAACGTTCTAACAATACCTTTACTTTTTCTCCCTGCCCTATAACGCTATGTATCTGCCCTAAATGCATTCCTTTTAATTTCTCTTCTTTTATTAAATCAAAATATATATCTATTCCTCCTATACCTAAACTATTCTCTTCATATATTCTCTTTAAAAAATATTCCGCTATACATTTTACCTGTTCTACTGTCGCGTTTATGTATGGCACATCCCAATTTTTGGCGTTAAACAGTTCCACATTTTTAACGCCAAAACGTTCTAACAATACCTTTACTTTTTCTCCCTGCCCTATAACACTATGTATCTGCCCTAAATGCATTCCTTTTAATTTCTCTTCTTTTATTAAATCAAAATATATATCTATTCCTCCTATACCTAAACTATTCTTTCATATATTCTCTTTAAATATTCCGCTATACATTTTACCTGTTCTACTGTCGCGCTTATTTGGGGAACATTCCAATTTTTTTCGTCAACATTATTACTATCTATAATACCACTGCTTTTAAGAAGTTCTTTTACCTTCCGGCCTGTACCAATAACAGTATGTATTTGACCTAAATTCATTTCTAATAATCCCTCTTCTTTCATCAAATAAAAATATATTTCTACACCTCCTCTTAGACGATCTTCTCTATAATATTTCAATAAACTATCTCTTATTGTTAAAACATTATCATATGCCGCGTTAAATCCACTTTTTGGAATTATTGCCTTGCCGATCGCATCCTTCACGATCTCATAAATTTTTCTCTGATTTATACTAATTTTTCCCTTATGCGCTTTTATACCTAAACCTAATTCATCTTTATTATCTATCAGCATTTTTATAAGCACGCTTCCACTAACTATCCCATGTTGTTCCGCGAGTTCTTCTAGGTGTATTCCGCACGGCCTTATCGGCTCGCCTTTCGCGTCTTTTTTCTGATTTTCATCATAGATATATTTTAAGGTCTCTTCTAATGTGCGGTGGGAACTAATTGTTGTTTGAAGCTTGGATAGTTCTTGTTTATTGGGCCGGTGCGATTGTTCTTTTATTGACTTTGATTTTTTTCTACAAACTACTATTTTATACTTACCACAATTTTTTATTGGAATTTCTTCTATCTTTTCATCCATCCCAAAAATTTCACCACGCTCTTTTTTTAAACATCTTAAATATAAATCTATACCCTTTATTTTTATAATAAAATCATCCGCGTCTTTATTAAACATTGGACAAACAACTTTATCTTTTCCAAAATAATTCCTAAACATTTTAATTATTTCTTCTATGCTATTGGAAGAAGTTAATGTCCGTGATATTAATTCAATAGAATACTGCAATCTAAATCCATCTAAAGACAATCTCGATTCCACCGCAAGCGCGTCAGATTGATAAGAAAAGTTATTACACTCCACGCCCAAAACAGTATAGTCAAATAAGACCGCGCATATCTGAATAATCGCCACTAATTTTTTATAAAATTTTATATTATTCATAGTTTACTCGCGAAATATTTACAGTTATATTATTATTCCTAGTCCAATAATCATATTGCCATAAACCGGCCTAGTTCAAGTTGCGAATGCAAAAAATACTTCGCATTTCCATTTCAAACATCCCAATTTTTGGCGTTAAACAGTTCCACATTTTTAACGCCAAAACGTTCTAACAATACCTTTACTTTTTCTCCCTGCCCTATAACACTATGTATGTGCCCTAAATGCATTTCTTTTAATTTCTCTTCTTTTATTAAATCAAAATATAT
>JYNY01000523.1 GCA_000954095.1 Candidatus Omnitrophus magneticus
CGCGCAAGAACGAACAAGAGCCAGATGCCAAGCAACAGCTAGACAATTTGTACAAACAAATTGGCCGTCAGCAGGTTGAGATTGATTGGCTAAAAAAAAAGCTTGGACTATAAGTCGCGAGCAAAAAATATTGTTCATTGACAAAAATAATACGGAATTGAGCGTTCGCCAGCAATGCGAATTACTGGGGTTCAATCGGTCGAACTTATATTATCAGCGACAGGAAAAAGAACTTTTGGATGAACACCAGCTTCGCAGAGCAATCGACGAACAGTTCATGAAAGATCCATGCGGCGTTATTAAAATGATGAAGTATTTACGGCGTTTGGGGCATACCGCTGGGAAAAAATTGATTCGTCGGCTTATGAGGTCGATGAACCTAGTGGCGATCTATCCAAAGCCACGGATAAGCCAGAAACATCCGGAACACCGTATTTACCCGTATCTGCTGAGAGGTGTTGAGATTGTCCGAGTTAATCAAGTCTGGGCCACTGACATCACGTATATTCAGCTCGCCAGAGGGTATTGTTATCTAGTGGCTATTATGGACTGGTTCAGCCGTTATGTTCTTTCTTGGCGGCTTAGTAACACACTGGATGCGTCTTTTTGTGTGGAATGCCTTGATGAAGTTTTAAAAAAATATGGCAAGCCAGAGATATTTAACAATGATCAGGGTACACAGTTCACGTCGATGGAGTTTATCCAAAAGCTATTGGACGCAAATATTCGAATAAGCATGGATGGACGTGGCAGGGTCTTTGACAACATTTTTATTGAGCGTCTCTGGCGTACGGTTAAATACAGTAATATTTATGTTCATGAATATCCAACAATGAGAGACGCGCATGATGGCCTAAGGATATATTTTAATGGGTACAATACCGAAAGGCTTCATCAATCTCTATATTATCAAACCCCATGGGAGGTGTGGGGCGGGATTAAATTTTTCACGCCCTCACAAGGAAACTCTTGTAGTTTACCGGAAAAATTTTTTATCGTTTAATCAGATTGCTGGTGTTGAGATTATTAACCAAGAACGTGTGGATACTGGCGTTCTGGAGACAAGATTGTGGATAACCCCAAAGCGGTTACCCACAACTTGTCATCCATCACTTGTATAACTGTTACACAGTTATACACAGTCTCCACACTTACTACTACTATATTTATGTTTACAAAAATAAACAGACCAGAAAAAGGAGGTATA
>JYNY01000524.1 GCA_000954095.1 Candidatus Omnitrophus magneticus
AAAAAGAAGAAAAAGAATATTTTAATAAAATCACATCGTTAGAAGGTTCAGAAAAAGATTACGAAAACAGTCTCAAAACTTTATCTTTTTTTCTAGAACGTTACCACAATAAAAAAGTAATCATTCTTCTTGATGAATACGATACGCCCATTCAGTCTGGATATTTGGAAAACTTTTACGAACCTGTAATAAGTTTCATGCGGAATTTTCTTTCCGGCGGATTTAAAGATAACACCTCTCTTGAAAAAGGCGTATTAACGGGCATTTTACGCGTCTCTAAAGAATTCATATTTTCAGGCATGAATAATTTAGGCGTGTTTACTATACTCTCAGCGGAATTTAACGATAAATTCGGCCTTACTGGAGAAGAAGTTCAAAAATTATTGATTGATTATAATTTAGACAATAAATTCGACGATGTCCGCGCGTGGTATAACGGCTATAATTTTGAAGGTGTAACAATATACAATCCTTGGTCAATTATAAATTACGCGGCAAGTCTTAAAAAAGTATTGAAGCCATATTGGGCTAATAGTTCAGATAATAAACTAATAGAAGATAGTTTAACCCACAACGGAAAAGAACTTAAAAATGAACTTTTAGCGCTCTTAAACGGAGAAAATATCGTAAAAACTTTAAAAGAAAATATTACTTTTGAAGACTTGGAAAAACATGAAGATATGTTATGGAGTTTACTCCTTTTTAGCGGATATTTAACCGCCAGTTTTTCGCATAAAAATAATAGAGAAATAAATTTTTACAATCTTTCCGCGCCGAATTTAGAGGTGCGAACTCTTTATTATGATTTACTTATGCGCTGGTTTGATAAACGTATGGAACGCGACAAACAGGAACTAATGCTGGAAGCATTAGAGAAAGGCAATATAGAAGATTTTGAATTTTATTTTTCAGAATTTGTATTGAATAGTTTCAGCTATTTTGACACGGGAGGAGAACACGCGGAAAAAGTATATAAATCTTTTGTGTTGGGATTATTTGTACTCTTGGCGGATAAATATGAATTAGAAAACGAAAGAGAAGCCGGCGCGGGAAGATGTGATTTGATTTTAATTCCTAAAGATAAAAACAAACTAGGTATAATAATTGAGTTTAAAAAAGTAGACGCGCGCAAAAAAGAAAAAATGCCGCAAGCAGTAAAAGCCGCGTTTAAACAGATAGAAGAAAAACAATATGACGTTATTTTAAAATCCCGCGGCATTGAAAAAATAAAAAAACTCGCGATTGTGTTTCAAGGAAAAAAAGTTTGGGTAAGAGAAGGACAGATAAATTCTGTTTAGAATAGCTATTTAAGAAAGGAATAATGGGAGGGTTAGAATGATGGTGGATAAATGTTGCTTTTGTGAAAAAAAATACGAACGCGAATCACAAAATGGTGAATTTGTGTATAAATTTAATTGTCCGTGTTGTGGGCAATATTCCATTACACGAGAAATAATTGATGATAAAATCTTTGATAATACATGTTTATCTGCTAATTATAAAAACCCCCATTATTTATCTTCAAACGATAGAAACATTTTTTCTGGCGTATTGCAGAGGCGCAAGGATAAACAAAATGGGCAAACATTAATTTGTCAAGAATATAATAATACTCTTCCAGATTATAAGCAGTATACATTAGAAAATATCAAAGAAGAAGTTGAACGAATTAACAATATGACAGTTATGGATAAAATCAATGAGTTTATTAAATATATTGCTCAAAATTCACAATGTTTAGATTATACTGTTGAATATTCGTATTCAGAATTTTCAAAATTTTATTGCAAAGAAGAACGAGAAATACGAGCAATATTAAAACATCTTGAAGAAAATAAAATTATTACGTACACGAAAGAACCTGAAGAACCTGAACAACCTCGTGTAGTATTAACCGTCTCCGGTTGGAACAAATATGAAGAATTACGGCAGATTAATGAGAAAAGTAAAAAAGTATTTGTCGCGATGTGGTTTGATTCTACTATGAATAACACATATAAAGCTATACAAGAAGCGTGTAAGGAATGTGGGTTTGAAGCTGACAGAGTAGATAAAACTGAGCACAATGAAAAAATATGCGATAAAATTATTTCCAAAATAAAAGAAAGCCGTTTCATTATTGCTGATTTTACAGGGCAAAGAGGTGGAGTTTATTATGAGGCAGGTTTTGCGCAAGGGTTAGGGCTGGATGTTATTTGGACGTGTAGAAGTAGAAAAAGTGACACGGATAATTTACATTTTGACACAAGACAATATAATCATGTCTTATGGAAGAATGAAGAAGATTTAAAAATTCAACTAATAGATAGAATAAAAGCAACTATTAAATAAGGAGTTACGATCATCAATAAAACTAATATAGAGAACTTTTGCGATAAAATTATTGAATTTTGTTTTTACGCGATTATTACGGGTATTACTTTTTCAACATCTATAGTTGAAATTTTTTCCAGTTTAATGATACTTGTCTGGTTCGTAAAACAATTTATTACCCGAGACTTAAAATGGATCAAAAATACACCTATAGTAATATTGTTTGTTTTTTTATTTTGGAATATACTTTCATGCGTTAACAGCGGTTATGCTAAAGAAAGTTTTCGCGGTATTTTTAAAGTTATAGAATATGGATTAGTTTTTATCATTGTAAGTACAAGTTTTTATTTGGCCCATAGCGCTAGGGTTAGAAAATTTTTTTATGTTATTACCGCTATGGCAATACCTATAACTATAAACGGATTTGTGCAGTATTTTACAGGCACAGGATTTTTAAGGCATAGAGAACTTATCTCGTTAGATTCATTACGACGTATTTCCTCCTCATTTGTTCATCCCAATGATTATGGAGTTTACCTTGTTATCGTGAGTATTATTTTAATAGCGGCTGGTATTTCGCTAGGTATAACATTAAAAAAACGCGCGCTTATATTTTTTGTTTTAGGGCTTTCGCTTGTAAGCCTTTTATTAACCGGTTCACGCGGAGCATGGATTTCTTTTGTATGCGCTTTTTTAATTTTAGGCGTTTTAAAGTCTAAAAAAATTCTAGTCTTTTTTATTATATCTCTTATTTTTATATTTTTCTTTCTTCCAAATACCGCGAAAGACCGCTTGTCAGGGCTCACTAACTTTAAAAGCGGCTCAACATGGGAACGTATTATGCTTTGGGAAGGGGCAATCAATATGATTAAGGAACATCCTGTGTTAGGCTTTGGCGTTAATACATACAGCCGTAATTTCCCTTTATATAAACCGAAAGAATATATTGACGTACGGTATTCGCATAACTGTTATTTGCATATGGCATCTGAAATAGGTATTACAGGAGCTGTTATTTTTCTTATTTTTCTAGTAGCAACTTTAATTCTTTCTTTTAAATATATACCTTTTATAAACGATCATTTCAGTAAAGCTGTCGTTCAGGGGCTTTACGCGGGCCTCTCGGGATTTCTAATAAATTCCGCTTTTGACACACATTTATATTCCGTAACTTTAGCTGTATTTTTTTATATTTCATTCGGATACCTCTTTTTAATTGGATTTTATGCCGCTAAAAAAAATAAATAATATCTTGATAATACGAACAGACCGAATAGGCGAAGTCCTTCTTTCTACAGTAGCTACAAGCGCTGTCAAAAAAGTCTACCCTACAGCGAGGATTACTTTCGTGACTTCAGAATATTCCCGTCCATTACTTGAAAACAATAAAGACATTTCTGAAATTATTTGTTTGGATACTTATACCAAAGGACAGGAAATAAAGAGGGCGTTTCTTTTTTCTAAAATTTTAAAAAAGAAACAATTTTCTACTGCCCTCATTCTAAACCCGCATAAAATTTCACATTTAGCTTGTTTTTTCGCGGGGATTCCGATACGCGCCGGATATAACAGGAAATGGCCGTTTTTATTGACTAAAAAAATTCAGGATAATAGGGATAATGGGTTAAAACATGAAATAGAATATACCTTTGAATTCCTTTCAGCATGCGGAATAAAATCTGAACTTATTGCTCCGAATTTATCCGTGGATAAAACCGCCGAACAAAGAGTTGAAAAATTTTTACAAGAAAAAGGATTTTTAAATAATCAGCATATAATCGCGATCCATCCGGGAGCGAGTAATCCCGCGAAATTGTGGCCAAAAGAAAATTACAGAGATTTGGCGCTCAAATTAAAAAATAAATTTTCCGCAAGGATTATTATTTTAGGCGGTAATGATGAAAAACCGCTTGGCGAATGGCTTAGCCGTGAAATAGGCGAGGACTCATTAAATACCGCCGGCGCGTTTGATTTAAAAGAACTTACCGCGATTATTAAAAAAAGCGCGTGTTTTATAGGCAATGACACAGGCCCCGCGCATATCGCGGCTAGTTTAAATATCCCTGTTATAACTATTTTCGGAAGACGCATCCCGGGCGCGGGCCCTAAACGTTGGCGGCCATGGGGAGAAAAAAATATAGTATTTTATGAAGACGCCGATTGCGGAGTATGTAAAGATTCTCTTTGCGATAAATCTTACAGATGTTTAACTCTGGTTACCGTGAAAAAAGTTTTTACCGCCGCGAGCGGTATTTTAAAAAATATAATTATTAAAAATCGTGTATGAAAATATTATCATTCGACACATCAACTAAATTTTTAACTATAGCCCTTGCTGAAGACTTTGCTATTAAATCCGCGTTTCACGAGGACATGGAAACTCGTCACAACGAAGAGATTGTCCCGACTGTAGCTAATATGTTTAAAGAAATAAAATGGAATGTTAAGGATATTGATTTAGTATGCGTAGGGATAGGCCCCGGCTCATTCACAGGATTACGGGTTGGTTTAGCTTTCGCGAAAGGCCTTGCTAGAAGCACCGGAATAAAAATTATAGGTGTCCCGACTATGGATGCGATTGCTAAGCAATTTCTCCCGGTAAAATTTCCCGGAGTTAATTTTGTAGCGCCATTAATTGACGCGCGTAAAGGCAGGGTTTATTCAGCAGTTTATAAAGCCGGCGCGGAAACTATTCCTGAAAAAGTATCGAATTATAATTTACTTTTTATTGATGAACTTTTATCTACATTAGATAAAAAAACTTTTTTTATCGGAGACGGAGTAGAAACATATAAAGATAAAATTAAAGAACACGCGCGGGCTTATTTTATCGAAAATGCCCAATGGCACCCCAACGCGCGCGATATAAATTTTTTGGGGCTAAAAAAATTCATGCGCCGCGAGGAAAATGATATTAACAATTTACAACCGCTGTACATTTATCCAAAAGAATGTAGTGTCGGAGGCATATAAAAAAATATTATGTTCATTTTATTTAAAATAGTTGCTTTTTATATAAAATTACTGTATACTAATATTAGCAAACCCGTCGAGCCTCTGCCGTTGGCATGCTTAATTCCGGCGGGTTTTTCTTTTTTATGGTGTGTTTTATGATATATGATAAACCCCATCTTTCCTTCCACGAACAAGCTGACCAACTCATTCAGCGAGGCCTTATAGCGCATCGTGATTCCCTTATCGAATCCTTAAAACATATAAATTATTACAGTTTTACAGGATATTTATATCCATTTCGTAAAAAAGATGATAATTTTATAGAAGGCACTACTTTTGAAAAAATTTTATTTCATTATAAATTTGACAGCCAATTACGTGTATTAATTATGGAGGCTATTGACCGAATAGAAATATCTATTCGTACTAAGCTGATTTATATTCTTGCCGATAATTTTGGAGCATTTGGATATACTAGTCATAACGTTTTACTGAAATTATCTTTTAACCGGAAAACTGCGTTTGGACATAGATACAGAATGCTAAGATGTTTGAGATAAAAGGATTGCGAGCAAAAATGACGAAAACGTATTCTTTGCAATACGCTGAGGATATTTTTGCGAGCGTAACTGAGTAGTATCAGAAATTTAGAAACATTTGCCGAAGACCTATTGCAAAATACGGATTCAAAGGAGTCACATGACCAAAAAATACCGGCCAACTTGGGCTGAAATAGATTTAGACGCGATAAAATATAATGTTGAACAAATAAAAACCTGTATAAAAAAAGATGTTGAAATTATGCCTGTTGTTAAAGCAAACGCTTATGGCCACGGCATATGTGAAATCGCGCGGCTTTTAGTCAGTATCGGTATAAATTATTTAGGCGTGGCGACAGTTGATGAGGCATTAAGATTAAGACGATCAGGAATACCATGCGGAATACTTATTTTAGGAGCTACGCTTGAAGATGAAGCACTAATTGCGGCTAGTAATGATATAACCGTGACATTATGTAATGATAATATTTTAAAAATATTAGTTGAATGGTCAAAAAAAACAGGGCAAATACCAAAGGTTCATGTAAAAATAGATACAGGGATGGGCAGAATCGGCGTCTGGCATGAAGAAGCGTTTAGTTTTATTAAAAGAGTCGTTGATACCGGATGTATTGATTTAGAAGGAGTGTACACACATTTTTCAGCGGCAGGGCGCGATGAACTTTACACCAGTCTTCAGATAGAATATTTTGACGGTGTTTTGGAAGAGATGGATAACGCGGGCATCAAAGTTAAATACCGCCACGCGTCTAACAGCCTTGCGGTAGTTGACTGGAAAAAAGCGCATTTAAATTTAATACGGCCGGGAATACTAATTTATGGGATATATCCTAAAGAAACATTTAGAAGAAGTAAAATTACAACCTGTCATGACTCTTAAAACAAAAATAGTTCATTTAAAAACAACACCGTCAGGAAGAGCCATAAGTTACGGCCGTACTTATATAACCCAAAAAGATACTAAAATAGCGACCATTCCTATAGGTTACGCGGATGGCTACGGCCGTGTTCTTTCTAATAAAGCTGAAGCGCTTATTAGAGGGCAGATTGTAAGAATCGCGGGTATTGTCACAATGGATCAGACGCTTCTTGATGTTGGGCATATAAACGGCGTGGAAATAGGAGATGAAGTGGTCTTAATAGGCAATCAGGAAGGAATAATGCTTCCTGTTGAAAAAATAGCAAAACTATCCAGAACTATTCCTTATGAAATTGTCGCGGGTATTACAGACCGCGTGCCGCGAATTTATATAAACCAGCAAAATGGGGTTATTCAAAACAAATAAAGCTAAACTTTTTGTAATAACTAAGCGGATAATAATAAATTTTTCTGTGTCCTTTAGAAAACCCCATTCTGTCATTCCCGCGCACGAGGCTGTGTCACAACTAGTATCGCATTTTAAAAATGGAGTTGAACTAGTAAAAATAGCGTCAACCCGCTGTCATTCCTGCGCAAGCAGGAATCCATACAGGTAAAAAGGGCGTGAAAAAATTTTAAAAACTAAAAAATTGCGTTACAGAAATGACTTTGTACGCTAAAACCAGCATGGCGTCTAGGGTTTACCCGTTTTTAAAAATATAAATATAGTATCCAAAATTTAGAGACATTTTGCCGAAGGCTTATCGCGAAATTAAAAATTTATAAAAAAGGATTGATATGCGCATACAAAAATTACCGGTTGGCGAATCTGATTTTAAAACAATTATTGATAACAAATTTTATTACATTGATAAAACTCTTTTTATAAAAGAAATTATTGATGAATCTTGTAATGTTATTTTGCTTCCTCGTCCGAAACGTTTCGGCAAAACATTAAATCTTTCAATGCTACGTTATTTTTTTGAAAAAACCGAAAAATCCAACGGGTATTTATTTAAAGACCTCGCTATTTGCCGCCTAGGCGAAGAATACATGAACCAACAAGGCGCGTATCCGGTAATTTTTCTCACGCTTAAAGATGTTAAAGAAAAAACATGGGACGCTACTTATAGAGGTATTAAAGACTTAATACAAAATGAATTTCTGCGACATAAATATCTTAAAAATTGGACGGGGTTGGAAAAAGAAGAAAAAGAATATTTTAATAAAATCACATCGTTAGAAGGTTCAGAAAAAGATTACGAAAGCAGCCTCAAAACTTTATCTTTTTTTTTAGAGCGTTACCACAATAAAAAAGTAATCATTCTTCTTGATGAATACGATACGCCTATACAGTCTGGGTATTTAGAAAACTTTTATGAACATGTAATAAGTTTCATGCGTAATTTTCTTTCCGGCGGTTTTAAAGATAACACGTCTCTTGAAAAAGGCGTATTAACGGGCATTTTACGCGTCTCTAAAGAATCCATATTTTCAGGCATGAATAATTTAGGCGTGTTTACTCTTCTTAGCCATAAATTCGCTGATAAATTCGGGTTTACTGAAAAAGAAGTATTAGAATTACTTAAAGCCTTTAATTTGGAACATCTATTAGAAGATGTACGACGATGGTATAACGGTTACAATTTTAGAGGAGTAACAATAT
>JYNY01000525.1 GCA_000954095.1 Candidatus Omnitrophus magneticus
CCGAATACTATTTTTAAGGATATTTTTAATTTAAGCAAGGGGCATATGCTTATTTATCAGAACGCTAATGTGAAGATTAAACAGTATTGGGATATTGATACCGGGAAAATGATCGCCATGGATGAAGACATTATAAAGGGCCGTGTATGGGAAATGTTTGATGAAACAGTTAAACTTCATATGTATAGTGATGTGTGGTTACGGATATTTGTTAGCTGCGGGGTTTATTCGAGCACTATTCTCGAGTGGATGTCTTAAGTCTCTTCACATACAGTTAGAAGTTTTTCTTTTGGATTTAATGATGATTTTTATAATGAACTTCCCAACGCTAAACTAATAAGCCG
>JYNY01000526.1 GCA_000954095.1 Candidatus Omnitrophus magneticus
TCGATTTAATAGAGAAGACGCAATACTTCACAATCCACGCGCCGAGGCAGACTGGGAAAACAACACTTTTACATGAATTGGCGCATAGATTAAATAAAGAAGGAAATTATATTTCAGTAGTGTTTTCCGTAGAGTCCGCGGGGTATAGGTCTATAACTGAAGAAACCGCGAATAAAAAAATTATTAATTCTCTTTACAGTTCAAGCGGCCAATATCTCAATAAAAAAAATTGTCCAATCCCGCCTGAAAAATATACTAAAGATTTAACATTAGAAAATTACTTAATAGATTGGGCTATTTCTCAAACTAAACCAATAGTTTTATTATTGGATGAAATAGATTCATTATATGACGATGTTTTAGTGTCAGTTCTTAGGCAGTTACGAAATGGATTCCAAATAAGACCAAAACGATTTCCTTCAACCGTGGCGCTTGTGGGATTAAGAGATGTTCGGGAATACAAAACAAAAGTTCGTCCGAGTGAAGTGTCTCTAGGCTCAGGCTCGCCCTTTAATATCAAAGCTGAATCAATTCTTTTGGGAACATTCACAAAAGAAGAAATAACTGAATTATACAGTCAGCACACAAAAGATACAGGGCAGATATTTTTAAAAGAAGTAGTAGATAGAATTTATGAATTAACCGGAGGCCAGCCGTGGCTGGTAAACGCTATAGCGAGAGAAATAGTAGTAAAAATATTAAACGAAGATTTTACAAAAAAAATAACTCTAGATCATGTTGAATCCGCGAAAGAAAATATAATACAAAGACGCGACACGCATTTAGATAGTTTAATAGATAAACTGAAAGAGGAGCGGGTAAAAAATATAGTAAGCGCTATTATAAATGGAGACGGAGTTTTGTTTGACAACTATGACGATTCGCTTCTATATTGCCGAGATTTAGGGATTATAAGCGAAACAAAACCTATAAGAATAGCTAATGAAATATACCGAGAAATAATTCCGAGAGTTTTAAATAGAAATTTGCAGGATAGTATTGAAGAAGAAGGCGAAACTAAATGGTATATAAAATCCAACGGTAAACTTGATATGGATAAATTATTAAAAGCTTTTCAAGAATTTTACAGTGAAAATTCTGAAGTTTGGCTTGAAAGATTTGATTATAAAGAAGCAGGCCCGCATTTACTTTTACTGGCGTTTTTGCAGAGAGTAATAAACGGCGGCGGCAGGATAAATCGCGAAATGGCAGTTGGAACAGGACGAACTGATTTACTTATAGAATTTAACGGAGATAAATTTGTTTTAGAATTAAAGTTAAAAAGAATGCCGTCCGCGAGACAAAAAGGCTTAGATCAAATCTCCCGCTATCTAGACACCCTCGGCATGACTAAAGGATATCTTATTTTATTTGAAATAAAACCTTCCAGTATTATTCCATGGGAAACCCGCGTTAAATGGGAAGATATTTCTCATCAGAATAAAAATATTACTATCGTGGAAATGTGAGACAACTTGTTGTTTGATTTATAAATAAAAATAAAATTGGAGGAAATTTTAAAATGAAAAGTAAACGATATTTTAATACAACTGGTTTTTGTATGCCTGAAAGACATTATATGGTTGACCCTTTGCGCAACCAAAAAATCATATTCGATTTAATAGAGAAGACGCAGTACTTCACAATCCACGCGCCAAGGCAGACAGGAAAGACTACGCTTTTACATGAATTAGCGCATAGATTAAATAAAGAAGGAAATTATATTTCAGTAGTGTTTTCGGTAGAGTCCGCGGGGTATCGGTCTATAACTGAAGAAACCGCGAATTTAAAAATAATAAATTCTCTTTATGAATCATGCGAGTTATTTATTTCTAAGGAGTTATGGCCGAAAAAGTCGCTAGCAGATGAAAAGTGTTCTTTACAGACTTATTTAAATAATTGGGCGGGTTCTCAAAAAAAACCAATAGTTTTATTATTAGACGAAATAGATTCGTTATATGATGACGTATTAGTATCAGTGCTAAGACAACTACGTAATGGTTTTCAAGGAAGGCCAAAACATTTTCCATCAACCATAGCTTTAGTGGGATTAAGAGATGTTCGGGAATATAAAACAAAAGTCCGTCCGAGTGAAGTGTCTCTAGGCTCCGGTTCGCCCTTTAATATAAAAGCGGAATCAATTCTTTTAGGAACATGGACAAAAGAAGAAATAGCTGAATTATACAGTCAGCACACAAAAGATACAGGGCAGATATTTTCAAAAAAAGTAATAGATAGAATCTATGAATTAACCGGAGGCCAGCCGTGGCTGGTAAACGCGGTAGCGAATGAAATAGTGGAGAAAATATTAAAAAGTGATTACACAAAAAAAATAACACTCGCTCACGCGGAAGAGGCGAAAGAAAATCTAATCGCGCGCAGAGACACGCATTTAGATAGTTTATTAGATAAACTGAAAGAACCCAGAGTTAAAAACATTGTCAGTGCTATTATAAACGGCGATTCTCTTGTGTATGACAACTTCAATGATGATCTTAGGTATGTTATAGATTTAGGAATTATCCGCAAAGAAAAATATGACATAATTTTTTCAAATGAAATATACCGAGAAATAATTCCTAGAGTTTTAAACTTTTCTATGCAAGAAAACATTAGAGAAGAAGGCATGACTTCTTGTTACATAAAACCTGACGCTAAGCTTGATATGGATAAACTATTAAAAGCGTTTCAAAAATTTTATCGCCGTAATAGTGAACATTGGCTAGAAAGATTTGATTATAAAGAAGCTGGACACGGGCTTCTTTTAATGGCCTTTTTGCAGAGAGTAATCAATGGAGGCGGCAGAATTGATCGTGAAATGGCAGTTGGCCGAGGACGAACAGATTTAACCATTGAATTCGCCGGCGAAACATTTGTTTTGGAACTAAAATTAAAAAGAGACAGCGATAGTAAAGAAGATGGCCTCGACCAAATTTCACGCTACCTAGACACACTCGGCATGACAAAAGGATATCTTATTTTATTTGAAATAAAACCTTCCAGTATTATTCCATGGGAAACCCGCGTTAAATGGGAAAATGTTTCATATCAAAATAAAAAAATTACTGTTGTGGAAATGTGAGATAGCTTATCGTTTGATTTATAAATAAACATGGAATGAATATGGAGGATTTTAAAAAATGAAAAGTAAACGATATTTTAATACAACTGGTTTTTGTATGCCTGAAAGACATTATATGATTGACCCTTTGCGCAACCAAAAAATCATATTCGATTTAATAGAGAAGCCGCAATACTTCACAATCCACGCGCCGAGACAGACTGGAAGGTTTTAATTCAAATAAAATAAGATAGCCTTTTGTCATGCCGAGTGTTTCAAGATAGCGTGAAATCTGGTCTAGGCCTTTTTGTTTCGCGGACGGCAGTCGTTTTAATTTTAATTCTAAAACAAATTTATCACCGTTAAATTCTATAAGTAAATCAGTTCGCCCTGTTCCAACTGCCATTTCACGATTTATCCTGCCACCACCGTTTATTACTCTTTGCAGAAACGCCATTAAAAGTAAATGCGGTCCTGCTTCTTTATAATCAAATTTTTCAAGCCACATTTCAGAATTTTCACGATAAAACTCTTGAAACGCTTTTAATAATTTATCCATATCGAGTTTACCGTTGGGTTTTATGTACCAAACACTTTTCCCTTCATCTCCAATAGCATCTTGGAACGGATCAGTTAAAACTCTTGGTATAATTTCTCTATAAATTTCATTTGCAATTTTGACAGGTTTTGTTTCAGAAATAATTCCAAGGTCACGACAATATAAAAGATTATCATTATAAGTATTAAAATCCATAAGGTCTCCATTGATAACCGCTGTTACTATTTTATTGACCTTAGATTCTTTAAGTTTATCTATTAAACTGTCTAAATGCGTGTCGCGTCTTTTGATTAAATTTTCTTTCGCCTCTTCCGCGTGAGCGAGTGTTATTTTTTTTGTGTAATCACTTTTTAATATTTTTTCTACGATTTCATTCGCTACCGCGTTCACTAGCCACGGCTGGCCTCCGGTTAATTCATAAATTCTATCTACTACTTCTTTTGAAAATATCTG
>JYNY01000527.1 GCA_000954095.1 Candidatus Omnitrophus magneticus
TGACAGAATGGAAAACGAGAATGACTAGGACAATTATCAAGCGCTTAGTGAATACAAATTTAGAGACATTTTGCCGAAGGCCTATTGCAATCCTAATCCCCTAAAAATTTCTTAAATTTATTTTTTCTTAATTTGAATTTTAATTATTTTTTGATCTGTTAAAGGCTTATCATTACGACCCACGGAAACATTTTCAATTTTCGTAATGACATCCTTGCCATTTACAACTTCTCCAAAAATAGTGTGCTTCATATTTAACCACGGTGTATTGGCTGTCGTAATAAAAAACTGGCTACCATTAGTATTCTTACCGGCATTAGCCATAGCAAGAAGCCCCGAACGGTCAAATGTTACGTTATCGCTTACTTCATCATCAAACGGCTTGCCCCAAATCGATGAACCTCCACAACCTGTACCTGTAGGATCGCCGCCCTGTATCATAAATCCCTTTATTACCCTGTGAAAAATCGTACCGTTGTAATACCCTTTTTCAGCTAAAGCAATAAAATTTTCACACGTTTTCGGAGCAACAAGCGGCATAAGTAATATCTCAATCTCTCCCTGTGTTGTTTCAATAATTATAAAAGTTTTCTCCACCGGAACTCCCCCTTCGTTTTTTTGTACTGCATCAGGGATTGTACGAACACCCATACACCCTGAAAGTAATCCTGCAACTAAAAGAGATAAAAAAATATTTTTCATGAATCCTCCTATTTTTACCCGCGCTTTTACCAAAAAAAGGTTAACACCAAAAGTTAGTAATAAACCTTTCTGTGTCCTTTTAGAAAACCCTCATACGGTCATTCCATTAACCCATTTTTTTTGGGGCTCGAATTTCTAATCTAAATTTTATATTTTTCTGCCAAAATTTTTGTTCCGTAAAATTAATGAATACCTTTACTACGACTGAGATAACCCGCCAAAAAGATTTTTAATTTGATTAGTAATAAGATTTTTAAAATCATATTCAAAATGCCATTTAGGTTCTTGTAATGTCCCTTTTAATCTGGCTTTACTGATATACTGGCCAAATTGCGCTATTGTATTTTTAATTAAATTTGTTTCCGCGCCTTCCTGAGGCTCAACAAATTGAGTTTCAAAATAAATATCAAGCTCACTATTAAAACCTATATACCCATTCCCTACGATAACAATATCATTTCCTAAAATAGTAAGATTTTCCGTAATGACCCTTTCATTTTTAATATCAAAATCCGCGGATAACGCGTTCATTCTTACCGCGTGCGATGGCGCGAAAACATTTTCAAGCGCAGAATAAATCCGTCCTAATAACGGCGTGAGTAGCGGCATTGGCCCTAAATCAGCGTCATCCACATTAATGGAACCAGCGCCTTTTATAGACGAAGATTTTACCAATGAACCTTTAAGCAATAATTTACCATTAATCTTGCCGTCCACATCTAATTTTTCATTCTTTATATCACTGAATAGTTTTCCAAAATTACTGTCATTAATATTAAAATTTAATATAAAAGGTAAAATAGTATCCTTTATATCAACAATAAAATCACCTTTTAATTTACCTCCATAAAAATTATCAGCTATGTCAGGGATACTTATTATTCCTTTCGAAAGAAAAAGCTTAGCAGTCAATTCATTAAATTTAATATTCCCAATTTTAAATTTTAAGGCATCTATATCCATAGCGCCTTCATATTTTATAAGCCATTCGCACAAAGAGTATACGCTTTTAGAAACTCCTGTGACAGGGTTCTCATAATTAAAAGACACAGAATTTTTTATTTTATTTAAATTTAAATTCATATTCACGATGCCGGAAAAAATAGGAGCGTTTATGTTAAACGTTTTAATAAATTTTTTTATATTTATATCGCGTGTTGAAATTTTTAATGAAGAAACATCAGGAAAATTATTTGGGAGAAGCCGAATTTTTATATTAGAAAACATTTCACCACCAAACATCTTAGCGTGTAAATTAGGCAGTGATAAATTTTTACCTTTCTTTATAAAATCAGTTTCAAGGCTTTCTAATACTTGTTTATTCGTTATGGTTAAATCTTCTAATGTAATATTCCCGCTGGCGTCTATTCCATCGAAATCCAAATCTTTCGATTCTATTTTAAATACCGCCTTAAAAACGCCGTCAACACTATTCTTTTTTAACAAATGCTTATATTCCCATTCTGTTTCGGATTCCAACAAATATGCCAGACGGGTTTCAATCGTACCGTTTAATTTATATTTTTTTTCTTCTTCGGAAAAGAATTTTTCTATCCCGCCGCTGAAAAATATTTTAAACGGCTGGATATATCCTTTAAAATTTTCAAATATTAAATCTCCATCCTTTTTTGAAATATCGCCTTCCAAATCTATATCTATTCTTTCTGACCTAAACTGAACATTGTACGCCTGATTTTCTATTTTATTAAAAGACGTTAAATAGTTCTTATGTTTACAGCGAAAAGAAAACTTCCCCTTAACAATATCTAAATTTTTAATATCCAAAAAACCAATAATTTTTTCTATCCTCGGATAATTATCACTAATGATTTCTCCAGTCAAAATTGTTACAGAATCAATAAGTATAGGAGAAAATATATTTTTATAAGAATCCGCGGGATTAGATTCAACGGTTATAAATGTGTTTATTTTAGTATTTTCAATAACAGCATTTTCAATTTCAACTGTAACCTTAAGCCTTCGCCCCTTCAATATGGCGATAATATCCGGAGTAATAACGGCTTTACCAAACTCCATAAATTTCTTATCCGATTCAACGGACTTAAATATTACGAGTCCTTTTAAATTTACAGAAAACGGCGGGATAAATTCTAAACTATCCATTTCAACCGGTTTTTGCAAAGATTCCGCTACCATTCTAGTTATAAACACACGGCCCTTTTCTAAAAGAGGGCCGCTGTAATACATCCAGCCGTAAGTTAAAGCCAAAACTAAAACCAGAAAAAAAAGTATTAAAATTTTTACAAATTTAAACATATTTAAAAATCCTACCTATGTCAAAAAAATAAACCGAAAATACTCTACGATTTTAACTGTTTTAAATTATAAGCGCAAATATTTTTTATATGAATTTTATTATCTAAAAATGAAAATAAATACTTTTTCGTCTCAAAAATTTCGGGCTACGAAACTTTAGGCAAAATTATAGTAAAAGCGCTCCCATTTCCGGGAGAACTCTCTACAAAAATCTTCCCCTTGTGAGCATCTATAGTTTTTTTCACAAAAGCTAACCCTAACCCAACACCTTGTTTTGAACGAACAAAGGGATTATCACTTCTAAAAAATTTATGAAATATCTTTTTCTCTTCATTTTTCTTAAAACCTATACCATAATCTTTTATTTTTATAAAAATAGACTTTTTATCTTCGGTTATAGATACCTCTATTTTTTTATTACTTTCTAAAGAATATTTTTCCGCGTTGCTTAAAAGATTTATAACAGCCTGCGTGAAAGTATCTTCATCAATACTGGCTTTAGTATTTATATTATCCACTGTGAAAATAATTTCCATATCTTCTGATAAAGCTTCGTTTTTATAAATATCAATACTTCTTTTTACTACAAACGCTGGCGGCATAATAGAAAACGAATAAAAATTTTTGGCTCTTGAAAAATATAAAATCTGATTTATAAACCTATTCAGCCTCTTTGCTCCAATAGAAATAGCCTCATAATATTTCATCTTTTTAATTTCATCTTTTATTTTCCCATCTTTTAACATTTCAATACCTGCCATTATCGCTGATAAAGGGATTCTTAAATCATGCGTGATACTGTCAGTAAAATCTTTTCTCATGCGTCTAGTTTTAAACGCGCTATAAATATTAAACGATATGGCAAATATTAGCGCTATTACGAAAAAAAGAATACTAACGGCAACTGTCCACCATTTTAGCCGCGCGTAAAATTTTTGACGCGCTAAAAAATAAATTTTTTCTTCAATTATTTTTTTATCTTTATCCGCGCTAAAAAATATATCATTTAAATAGTTCCCGTTTTTATCAGTAACTCTAAAATAAAATCCCCATCCACCCCAACCCTGCCTGACACATATTAAAATTTCATTCCACCCCCGCGACAATTCAACAGGAACTATGTCCTGATCTATTTCAGCGCTACGATAAGACGGCGTATTTAAAATTTCTTTTCCATTAAACCAGATAGTTATACCATCGTCACTCCCCGATTTTAATAAAACTATTTTTTTTGCCGATGAATAAATATAAGTTAAAGCATACACGCGTTTAAAAGATTTCTCTTTAAACATATTATTTAAATTCACATATCCGAAATCAGTGTAGCCATACGGCCTAAGCCAAGTATAAACAAGAGAATCATTAGATTTATAACTTTTCCCGGTATTTTTCTCACTTATAATAACTTCTTCCACGCCTTCTATTTTTTCCGAATCATTAAAAGGCCCGATAAAAAACCAATCCTTAATCATCTGCTTTTCTCGGGATAACAAGACACCTTCAAGCCGTTTTCCGCCATAAAGAGCCCAACTATTCCGCGGAGAACGTTCTATACCTTTTTTATACGAAGCGATACTCTTATCAAATTCGCCTAAAAGTTCATACGCCATTCCGATATCCGTATATACAGTTTCATGATTAGGAAATATTTCTAACGCTTTTTCATAATCTTTAAGGGCTCCATTCATATCATTTAATCCGTATAAATAAATATTCCCTCTATCTATATAAAAATCAGGGCGCGCGTCTATTTGTATTAAATATCCCAATAGTTTTAAAGCTTTATAGTATTCTCCATTTTTTTTATAATCTTCATAGATTCCCCGAAGATGCGTCAAAAAAACCTCATAAGTCGCGCCGGAAAGTTCTTCCGCGTTGTTTTTATCCCTTTTCTCCAAAAAATAAAAATAAATATCCTTTAAAGATTTAAACGCGCGGGATATAATTTCAGCGGGAGCTTCCGTATCCAATAAAATATTTATATATTGTCCGCTTGCGCCTATATAATTTCCGCTTTTTCCAACAACTTCAGCGGATTGATATGATTCTATCAGGGATGTTTCATTATGCGGTCTTTCAGTAGCGGCACTTTGAAAATTTATAAAGAAGTAAAAAAATATATAAATAAATATTATTTTAGGATTCATAATATAACCATCTTAACGCATATTCATCAATAATTCGAGGAGAGAATATAGATACAAAAACTGCATTAGGAAGGATAAGGATGCCTGATTGTTTTCATAATAAAAAACTTAGCATTTCAACGTGTCCTACTCTAATGCGGTTTTCGTATTCACTATTTTCGCAAAAGTTTATTTTTTTGAAAATTCTCCTCCGGTAAAAGCATCTAAATATGCCGATAATTCTTCAACTTTTAAATATTTGTCATTTACATCCGCGGCAGTACTATCATTTTTTTCTGAAATAATTTCAGCTATAACGCGTTTTCTCTCAAAATATAATCTAGTCACATTTTCCAAAATATCATTACGTAGCTCTACTGTCAGGCGGCTACGACTGTCTATACTGGTTTCCGCGTCATTCCATATTAAATCAGATAGTTCCCATGTAAGATCCACGTTCCAATCATTATCCCTATCTCTCGGCGCATGCGCCACGTAATAACTTGACGCGCCTTTATATAATTCTATATTATCACTATAAGATTCTGACATACCCACTGACAATTTAGGTAATATCGCTTTCCACTTAACGCCATGCCGCCATTTTTCAATCTTTTCAGGAGTTACCTCAGCATATTTTATAGCCATATTCTGGACTTCCAAAACTGATGGATATATTAAAAATTCTTGTGGAAGTTCAATATTACTATTACATTTATTAAATTCACTATTTTTTGTATCCTCTAAATCAAACGGTTTAGCCTCACTCTCTTTTTTCACGCGGGATTTTTTTTTATGAGACTTAACAATATTTTTTTTAGACGCGCCGCTAATAGAAGTTCGCGGTGTTTCTTGACATGTTAAAATCTGTGAGTTAGATTTTGATGTCAACACATCCCCGCTAGTAGGAAATACAGTATTTTCATATTTTTCTAAATTCATTCTAAATATTTCCTTATCCGTAATTATAAAAAAAGAATCATCCCCTGTCTTTGTTTTATAATTTTTTAAGCATATTATTTCACCTGATAATGGCGGCAAAAGAGTATCATGCCAAGAAACCTTCTCATTATTATATTCCAAGACTTTCTCACGGGTAGCGGCGAAGAGATATTTTTTACTCGCGGCAATACTTATAATTTCTTTTTCAATAATCCCCGCGGTATCTAAGCGTCTATAATCGTCCTGTACCTTTTCCACAATAAAAATCCCTGACGCTGACACAATAATAACTCCTGAGTCATTGTAAGAAGATATGGTATTTCTAAAATTTTTCACGATAGGCTCAATAGCATCGGTAAAAGGCATACTTTCTCCCAATAAATCAAGAGAATCTTCATCTATAGCGCCATATAATTCATCCGCATTATTATCCCGCGCGCTTATCAATTTTTTTGAATCCCAATTTACTCCGTTATCCCGCGACACAAAAAACCATCCATCCTGATAAAATAAATATATAACGCCGTTAATAAAATTAATACCGTTTATTATATTTGTTTTTACAAGTGTTATATTACGGTTACTTTTTAAATCATCTGATATCAAAAATGTTTCTTTATCTGTCCACGCTATAAAGCTATTTTTTTCTTTTGAAAAAATAACACCAATAAATGATTTATCAGGTAAGATATTATTTTGATAAACTAAATTACTGTTCATATCTCTATAATTTATTTTATACACATATAATCCTTTATCTGTCGCGACTAAAAGCCCTTCCTCAAAAAGCGCGGTATCAAAAATTTCTAGATTTTCATTTATATATAGTTCTTTAAAATCATTATTTCGCGATACATATATTTTTTTACTCGTAGCTACTGAAAAGATATTATCGTCCAATGAATTTTCAAAACATTCTAAGTCCACAATATTTTCCATATCGCTAACAAAAAATATTTTTTCCACTCTGCGATTTTCGTCCGCGAATACTAGACCGCTACTGTCAAAAAAAGATAAAAAGAAAAACAACGAAACTACCAAAAACTTCATAACACGCTCTCCTATTCCATCCCGATATTTCCCCCCTGTATTTATATTTATATAAAATATATTTAATTTAAAATAAAATACACGCGCAATAATAATCCCGCTATAAACCCAAAAAATTCAGATTTATAGCGGGATATTACCACTATAAGACTATTTTCAACTATTCTTACTTCTGTTCAAAATTTGTTTTCTGATCCACTATTAAATTATATCCTCCAAATTCAGAATAATTTTGTTGTATAACTTCATTTTTGGACAGCGCTTCTTCCATGTTAACACCTTGAATTCTCGCTGTTTCTTGAGAACTTATAGGAGTTATGAGTTTCACTTCGGATTCTTCCATAACACCGCTGAGAAAATCCATTTCTATATCGCCGTCAATCGAATCCGTGTTTTCGTATGAACCATCAATAATCTCTTTTAATGTTTGTAATATTTCATCGTTTGTTATTTCTGAATTAGTTGATATTATATCTGCTGTAAGACCTGCTATAAATGCCACTGAAAAAGATGTTCCCATCGCGCCTTCTTTCCCTTCTAAAGTTATAACATCCCAAGGAGCGTATAAATCAATTTCTGAGCCATAATTACTCCAACTCGCCTTACTTCCATCGCTATCCAACGCGCCAACTGTTATTGCATTAGAATACGCGGCTAAACTCGTTTCTTCTATTTCTGTACCATTATTACCTGCCGCGGAAACAAGAATAGCTCCTTTATTAACAGCATAATCTAAAGCTTTTTCAAGTTCAGAACTTATCGGGAAAATAGTAAACGGCATTGCAAGTATTCTCGCTCCGTTTTCTAGCGCGTAATATATTGCATCTGAAACTATTTTTGAACTAGTCTGTCCATTGTCATCAAATATTTTTACAGCTAAAATATCAGCCTCCGACGCGATACCTTCTCCATTATTCCCTTTTATGACGCTTGCCGTTAATGTGCCGTGTCCGATAATATCTGAATAATCCGCGTCAGTTAATCCTTTGGTGTAATCAGTTCCAGCGAAATCATATCCGCCTAAAATATCTATATCTAAAACATTCAAATCAATTCCAGAATCAAGTAACGCGATTGTAACGTCATCACCGTCTCCAAATGAATAGTTAATAAAATTTTCTTTTGAAACCGCGTTACCGAAATCGCTATTCACTTTTATCGTTGCATCATAAGAAGACAATAATGTATACCGTATAGTATCTTCCGTAATCAAGTTCCCTGAAGTATCATAAAAATATGTCACCTTAAGATCACTAAAGACAGGATTTTCCGGATCAGTGTAATCAGCTGTTCCGTAACAATCTTTTTGAGAAAGAATCTCTGTACCCGGATGATATTGATATTCATACGCTATAGCATTGTCAGTATCTAACGCGGAACCAACTTGTTTATCAATCCGTCCATAACCTCTATTATTATAATTTTCGTTTATATAATGATAATAATAATTTGTGTAAGCATCAGCGACTTGAAGTGTCTGCGATTCTATTAAATTAGCCGCGTCATTATAATATGAAAATGTTTTTGCTAACTGTCCAAAGGTGTCATATTCTCTCACTCTTAACATTGTGCTTGCTATTGGTGATGACGGGTTGGCGTATCCCGCGTTAACATAAGAAATCTTTTTTCTAACTGTATTTGTGCCTCCATAATATTCGTAATAATAGCCCATCGCGCCGTCTGTATCAGCTGTATTAAGAATCTGATACTTAACCCTACCATAACCTTGACTATTAAAATTTTCATTATAATAGTAGTAATAACTAGTTCCATCAGCTTCAGGTGTTACTAGTTTTTTTGACTCACGGTATCCGCTTGGATAAAAATAAGTATAGCTTTCAGTTTCGTTTCCGCTCGCGTCATAATAAAAATCAGCAATACGGTTGGTAAATGACGGGCTGGAAGGGTTAGTATAACTCGCGGAATTATAATAAACTTTTCTACTTACTGTGTTTGTAGCGCCATTATATTCATAGTAAATCCCTTTATATGTATATGAAGCGTATGTCTGTGATGAATTTAAAACCTGATAGTCCAGTCTTCCATATCCTTGGCTCGCGTAATTTTCATTTATATAGTGATAATAAATATTACCGGAGCCGTCTTGACTAGATAATGTTGATGATTCCAAATAATTTGTACCGTCATTGTAATAGCTATATTTGACAAAAAGATTACTACTACTATCATATTCAAAAATTCTCAACATAGTAGTAAGTATAGGATTACCGGGAGAACTGTAGTCTACGCTGGCATAACTTATTTTTTTCTTTATTGTGTTTGTGCCTGTATGGTATTCATAATAATACGCGATAGCACCGTCACTATCATTAGAATTAGCCGCTTGTTTATCCACACGGCCATAGCCCTGCGCGTTATAATTTTCATTTATATAATGATAATATTTATTACCGAAAGTATCAGCGCTAGTTAATGTTTGGGATTCCAAATAATTTGTCCCATCATTATAGTAACTATATTTTTTAGTAAGATTTCCGCTTGTGTCATATTCAAAAACTCTCAACATAGTAGTAAATGACGGACTTAGAGGATTGCTGTAATTCGCGTTCGCGTAAGATATTTTCTTCTTTACCACATTTGTCGCGCCGTTATATTCATAATAGTAACCTGTCGCGCCATCACTATCCGCGCTCGCTAATACCTGATAATCCAGCCTGCCGTATCCTTGGCTCGCGTAGTTTTCATTTTTATAATGATAATATAAGTTCCCTGAACCATCAGCGGAAGGTAATGTCGTTGATTCTAAATAATTTGTGCCATCTCCGTAATATGTATATTGCGCTGTTTGATTTCCGCTCGCATCATATTCATATATTCTTACATATGTAGTAAAATTCGGGCTTAACGCGTTACTATAATCCGCGTTCGCATAACTTATTTTTTTCTTCACCACTCCTGTCGCGCCGTGATATTCGTACCAATACCCGCTCGCGCCGTATGTATCAGGACTTCCTAATACCTGATAATCAACTCTCCCGTATCCTTGCGCGTTATAGTTTTCATTGTAATAATGATAATACACATTTCCAAACGCGTCTGGACCGGAATGTGTCGCTGACTCTAAATAATTTGTGCCATCTCCGTAATATGTATATTGCGCTGTTTGATTTCCGCTCGCATCATATTCATATATTCTTACATATGTAGTAAAATTCGGGCTTAACGCGTTACTATAATCCGCGTTCGCATAACTTATTTTTTTCTTCACCACATTTGTCACGCCATGATAATCATACCAATATCCGCTTGCGCCGTCTGTATCCGCGGTATTTAACACTTGATAATCTATTCTGCCATATCCCTGACTCGCGTAATTTTCGTTATAATAATGATAATACACATTGCCGTATGTATCCGCGCTTGCTAAAGTTACTGACTCTAAATAATGTGTCGCGTCATTGTAATATGTATACGCGTTAATTAAATTTCCGCTCGCGTCATATTCGGTCACTCTTATAGGAATACTCATACTTGGGATTAACGGATTACTGTAATTCGCGTTCGCGTAACTTATTTTTTTCTTCACTACTCCTGTTGCCCCGTGATATTCGTAATAATATCCTATTGCTCCGTCTGTATCCGCGTTCGCTAATACCTGATAATCTAATCTTCCGTAACCTTGACTATTATAATTTTCATTTATGTAATGATAATACACATTGCCTGATC
The DNA here is from genome assembly GCA_000954095.1 of Candidatus Omnitrophus magneticus. Classification (GTDB taxonomy): domain Bacteria; phylum Omnitrophota; class Gorgyraeia; order Tantalellales; family Tantalellaceae; genus Omnitrophus_A; species Omnitrophus_A magneticus. Next base: position 10,788 of record JYNY01000527.1, read on the forward strand.
CATCGGCACTCGCGTGTGTTGTTGACTCTAAATAATTTGTCGCGTCATTGTAATATGTGTATAACTCTGTTTGATTGCCGCTCGCGTCATATTCATATATTCTTACATATGTAGTAAAATTCGGGCTTAACGCGTTACTGTAATCCGCGTTCGCGTAATATATTTTCTTCTTTACCACATTTGTCGCGCCGTGATATTCGTACCAATACCCGCTCGCGCCGTATGTATCAGGACTTCCTAATACCTGATAATCAACTCTCCCGTATCCTTGCGCGTTATAGTTTTCATT
>JYNY01000528.1 GCA_000954095.1 Candidatus Omnitrophus magneticus
CAATCCTGTCCGGTAAACGTCTAAAAAAATAAAGGGAATCACTCCAAAAATGTTAAAATGGGTAAAATGGAAACACGCTAAAACGCCCATAAAACAAGGAGGATTCCCTATATGGCTAATTATAGCACGGTTTTTAATCAACTTTTAGCATTAATTCCGCGATATCATTTTGAACGTTTTGTAAATTCTTTTAATGGCGACCGTTATGTTAAGACTCTTAAATTCTGGAACCAGCTTGGATCTTTACTATACGCGCAAGCCTCCGGGAAAAAATCTTTGAGAGAAATTGTAAATGGACTAGAAATAAATAATTCTAAGTTATACCATTTAGGATTATCGCCTGTTAAACGTTCTACGTTAGCAGATGCGAATAAAATAAGAAGTTATCAAATTTATGAATCATTATTTTACAAGATACTTTCCCAATGCAAAGATTTAACTCCGAAACATAAATTTCGTTTTAAGAATCCGCTATATACGATTGACGCTTCCACAATTGATGTATGTCTGGCTACATTTTCATGGGCGAAATTCAGAACTAAAAAAGGCGCTGTAAAAATACACTGCTTATTTGATCATTCAGGAGATATTCCCGATTTTGCAGTGATAACTGAAGGGAATATTTCTGATATAAGAATAGCTAAGGATAAATTAAATATTAAACCGGACAGCATATATTGTTTTGACCGTGCGTATACAGACCTTGAACTATGGAGTAATATTGACTTTTCTAAGAGTTATTTTGTGACTAAATTAAAAAACAATCTAAAATATACAGTTCTCGGACAGCATCTAGAGGCAATGAAAGACGGGATATTGTCTGATGAAAAAATAAAACTAGAAAATAAAAAATATGAAAAGAATTTAAGAATGATAAGATTTTTAGATGAAAAAAGTGACGAAGTAGTTAGTATTGTTACCAACAATTTTAAACTGTCAGCTAAAACGATCGTACAAATATATAAAACAAGATGGCAAATAGAAATATTTTTTAGATGGATAAAACAGAATTTACAAATAAAAACATTTTTGGGAACAAGTAAAAATGCGGTGATGAGTCAAGTCTGGATAGCGATGATATATTATTTACTTTTGACATATATAAAATACCAATCTAAATATGAAAAATCGTTATTTTATTTGCATAGGATAATAAAAGAAGCATTATTATCAAGGTTGACATTGATAGATCTGTTAAGCGCAACACCAGCCAGAATTTCTGATTTTAAAATTAAGGAATTTCAACTAGTTTTTTGGTGAAATAGTTTTATCGGACAGGATTGGTGTTCTATTGATAGATGTTTTGATATATTATTCCAAGAAATCTGTGAACCGTAAGTAGTGTTTATTCCTTTAAATATTTCATATAAATAGTTTTCGTTTTTATTATGTTTTAAAATGTCTCCGATAATCCACTGAATATAAATATCGAAGATTGCTTTTGAAATAGTTTTTTTTATAAGGTATTCAGAGATAGCGGGTAAGTATCCTCCGTGTAACAAGTATTCTTGTAAATATTCTGTAAGACGGCCATGAAATTTTTCGTAGTTTGTAATTTCGGTGTTGAGTGGCGTGTTTTTTATCGTGTCGCATAAAGTTGATAATTCAGGAGCTCTCAACAATACAACTTCTCTGAAAGAAAGAGGATCCTCAAGGCTAAAATAAATTCCATACCCAAGGCGCAAGAAAATTCCATAGCGATAAACCAATAAAAGTATTTGCTTTATTATGATGTTTATTTGAAGGTAGAAGGGGGATCCCCCTTCTAAAATTTTTATTTTTTTAACCTTCCATCCCTATTTATAGTTAAACTATATACGGGGGTGGTTAATATGTTAGGAGTTGCCATGTATATTACTATTAAATCTTTACTTGAAAAAGGTCTTAACAAATCTCAAATAGCGCGTGATGTTAAACATGATTGGAAAACTGTTGATAAGATAATTAAACGTATTAAATCTAATCAAAGTTTTCCAATCAAAAAACCTCATCCTCAAAAACTCGATACCTATCGAGAACAAATTATTGAGTGGATGGAACAAGGATTAAGCGGGATTTTGATTTATCAAAAACTGCGTGAAATTGAAGTAAAAATATCTTATTCAGCTATTAAACGCTTTTTAGCAGGTATTAAAAGGAAAGAAAATATATTTGTTCGCATTCATACAGAACCAGCAGAAGAAGCTCAAGTTGATTTTGGGTATATTGGCCTCACTACTGATATCAACGGGAAACGTCGTAAAACTTGGGTATTTAACATGAAACTGAGTTATTCTAGATTAGATTATTATGAAAAAACTTACGATCAAACAGTTGAAACTTTTATAAATTGTCATAAAAATGCTTTTAAATATTTTAGTGGCATACCTAAAACTGTTCGAATTGATAATTTAAAGGCAGCAATATTAGAAGCTAATTTTTATGAACCCATCTTTCAACAGCTTTATAAAGATTTTTCTGCGCATTATGGATTTACATCCATTCCGTGCAGAATTTATCGCCCCAACGATAAAGGTAAGGTAGAATCAGGGATAAAATATTTTAAAAACAATTTTGTATTAGGCCGGCAATTTAAAGATGGTGATGATTTAGACCGTCAGATTTTATATTGGCTCGAAAACACTTGCAATCGCAGAGTTCACGGCACTACTCGGAAAATCCCTAAAGAAGTTTTTCATGCCGAAGAAAAACATTTATTATTGCCGCTTCCTCTAAATAATTTTGAAATCGCTAAAGTCGGCACAAGAAAACTTTACCATGATTGCCATGTATTTATTGATTACAATTATTATTCTGCTCCTTTTGAATATGTAGGTAAAATACTTGAGATCGAAAAAACTAAATCTTTTGTCAAAATCTATTATGAAAATAAATTAATTGCTACTCATCCAACTATATCTGGTAAAGGTCTTTTCTCTACAAGCAACAGTCATTATCCAAAATATAAACTTTATTCCGAAACAGAATATCAAGAAAAATATCAAGCTAAAATGCACAATATCGGACCTTTTGCTGAACAAATGTTTTTTGCTATTTTAAAAGACTCGCCTAATCTTTGGTCAAGGAAAGTACAAGGAATAATATCTTTATTAAATACATATCCCGGCGGTGTCGTTGATTCTGCTTGTAAAAGAGCTCTTGCTTATCAAGTTTACAGTTACAAAATTATTAAAAAGATTTGCTCTAATGGCTCTTATTCTTTACCTGTCGAATTTGCAAAAGAGGAGGCGCTTGAATATGAATTCGCTTAAAAATAGATTAAAAGATTTTAAATTATCTGGAATCTGCAATTCTCTCGAAGAACGCTTGTCTTTAGCAAAACAAAAAAGTATGGGTTATTTAGAGTTCTTAGAACTATTAGTTGAGGATGAATATAATACTCGTAAAGATAATAGTTATAAAAAGAGATTCTCTCAAAGTAAACTGTCTTCTTATAAAACTATTGAAGATTTTGATTTTGCTTTCCAACCCTCAATTGATAAACGTTTAATCAATGATTGTTCTACTTGTTCATTTATTAGTGAAAAAAGAAATATCGTTTTTATCGGCAAACCGGGAACAGGCAAAACGCATCTCGCGATTGCTATCTCTATTAAAGCCTTAATGAAAGGATTTAAAGTTTTGTTTTCTTCTTGTTCTGAATTGTTATATACCTTAAATGCTTCTAAGGCGGATAATACTTATTTTAAAAAATTAGAATATTATTTATCTGCTGACTTATTAGTCCTAGATGAACTGGGTTTTAAAAAAATACCAAGCTATAGCGCTAATGATTTTTTTGAAATAATCTCTCGTAGATATGAAAAAGGATCTTTAATTATTACTACAAATAAAACTTTTGAACAATGGACTGATATTTTCGATGACCATAATTTGGCTTCTGCTATTCTTGACAGGATTGTTCATTACTCTACTATTATCAACATATCAGGTCACAGCTATAGAGCTAAATCCTTAAAAAAGGGAGGTGATTCTAACTAGTTTTTTTTTGTATTTACACTATGGAATTTTCTTGCGCCTTGACTATGGATTTTTCATTGACTTTGAGGTCAGCGTCAAGAATTTGTTCTGTTATTTCTTTAAGCATTCTTTTAAAAAGTCCGTTTTTTCCTGTAAGTTCCTCAATGGTTTTACATTTTTTTAATTCTTCATCAATATTAAAAGAAATCTGCATAAAAAACCTCCTGTGTAAAAGTTAATAAAACATAGCAGACATTTTACCAGTCCGCCCGGTATGGGGCAAGCCCCATACCACCTCCCTTACTACATTATCTATTTACACAAAAGATTATACACTCCCCAAGGTTGTTGTAAATGAAGACGTGGCTCCAAAGCTGAAAATAATTTGGGAAATGGCCGCTGAAAATAAATCGCTCTGTAAAATAGCCCAGGAATTAGACCGGATGGGATTAAAAAGCCCGCAGGGAAAAGACTGGCGCAAACAATCGCTGGGCGCGATCATCAAAAATCCCTTTTACAAAGGATATCTCAATTACGCGGATGAAATACACAAAGGAAATCACGAAGCGATTGTTGATGAAAAGCTCTGGGAAAAAGCGAACAGGGTTCTTATGGCCAAACTACCCGGCCACTGCTTCAGAAAGGCTCCGAAGGAATATTATTATCTGCTGAGCGGGCTTTTACGGTGCGGAAAATGCGGAAGCCATTTGATTTCGGTTTCCAGCAAAGGACAGACCGGCAAACGGTTCTTTTATTATATTTGCGGACGATCCAAACAGGGCATCGGATGCGATCAAAAAGCGTCGTCTGCCACCATGTTTGACAGCGCCCTGATCGCTTACTTCCGAAAAGCCTCCCGGGATCAGGAAATTATCGTCAAAGGCATCGGCAACGCAATTATCGACTCACAAATGAAACTGGATAAAATCGAGGCGGGCATTGTTGATGTGGATACACAACTCGAAACAACCCGGGCTGAAGCGAAAAAACTTCTGGCCTTGGCCATGACCGGCACAATATCACAGGGCACCACATTCAAAGCCAAGTTGACCGAACTGGATGAAGAAATATTTAAACTTGAGGACAAGCTGGCAAGATTACAGGCGCAGAAAAGCGTGACGCAAATGTCCGCGCATTCCGGCCGATTCTTGCACCAAAACTTACGCTTTGCCATGCAGTACCTCGATCAGGCCCCGCCTGAAGCCCAAAGAAGCCTGCTTCAAGCTCTGATCAAGGAAATCATCGTATTTGAGGACAGGATTGAACTGCGGATGTACCTTGGCGAACCGGACGAAACCATGCCCTGCGAAGTATCCCCTGAAAATGGAAAAAGCCTCACCGAAAGCGATGAGGCTTTAACCACCCAGAGACTGGTTTCGTCTGGTTGTCAAAAGTGGCTCCCCAAACAAGACACGAGTCGAACTACACAACCTCAATACTGTCAACTACTTATGCGATTATATAAACGCCGTAGAAGACGCCTTGAGATATCAATTGACGAACCGTTCCCAGAACAACGCCCTCCATCAATATATATTCCCAAGAATGTCGCAAAGGAAGCCGTCCGAATCAGGGATTACCTCATCAACAATCCTGATACGAACCAGAGCCATATCGCCGAAGAATTCGGTGTCACCCGGGCTCGTATTTCTCAACTGATAAAGATCAATACAAACTTACCCGATAATTTTATCACAAATCAAACTGGATAAAATCGAGGCGGGCATTGTTTATGTGGATACACAAATCGAAACAACCCGGGCTGAAGCGAAAAAACTTCTGGCCTTGGCCATGACCGGCCCAATATCACAAGGCACCACCTTCAAAACCAAGTTTACCGAACTGGATGAAAAAATATTTAAACTTGAGGACAATCTGGCAAGATTACAGGCACAGAAAAGCGTGACGTAAAGGTCCGCGCATTCCGGCCGATTCTTGCACCAAAACTTACGCTTTGCCATGCAGTACCTCGATCAGGCCCCGCCTGAAGCCCAAAGAAGCCTGCTTCAAGCTCTGATCAAGGAAATCATCGTATTTGAGGACAGGATTGAACTGCGGATGTACCTTGGCGAACCGGACGAAACCATGCCCTGCGAAGTATCCCCTGAAAATGGAAAAAGCCTCACCGAAAGCGATGAGGCTTTAACCACCCAGAGACTGGTTTCGTCTGGTTGTCAAAAGTGGCTCCCCAAACAAGACACGAGTCGAACTACACAACCTCAATACTGTCAACTACTTATGCGATTATATAAACGCCGTAGAAGACGCCTTGAGATATCAATTGACGAACCGTTCCCAGAACAACGCCCTCCATCAATATATATTCCCAAGAATGTCGCAAAGGAAGCCGTCCGAATCAGGGATTACCTCATCAACAATCCTGATACGAACCAGAGCCATATCGCCGAAGAATTCGGTGTCACCCGGGCTCGTATTTCTCAACTGATAAAGATCAATACAAACTTACCCGATAATTTTATCACAAATCTTGCTGGATCCAAAGACCCAATCTTACTTCGCATGTTTACAGGCAAACGGCTTCTAAAAATCGCCTCCCTGCAATCCGAAACAACCCGGCTCGAAACCATCGAGTTGCTGATGCCGAAGCATCAAACTTTATAATTAAGCTCCACCCCTCGGCTTTGACGCTCCTGCGCAATTTGCCCTTTAATAGTTTTATACTTCGAATTAAGCCACTTTGTATGCGGTTGTTTGATTCGAGACGGCATAGTTGTAAGGCGATAAACACCGGTTTCGCCTTTGACTTTGCTAACTATCTTATCCTTTTTGTTCTCAACGAACGGTTTCATCAATTTGTTAAGCTCACCGGAAAGTCGGTAAAAGTGCTGTGGGTCCCGCACAATATTCTCATCAACTACATCCTTTACCACAACCTTTCCGCAATTATTATCAGCCTTTAAAGTTTTGGCCAGAAGAATCAACAACCCATACTGGATTCGGTCAAACTCCATCTCGTCCCCATTGACCTTTATTAAATACCCTTTGGCCGTATCATAGAACTCGATAACATCTCTGCGGGGGTAATCTTTTGAATATTTCCTCTTTTCAGTTGCGGTTAGCTCTGGTATGTCCAATGCGCCTGAAAGCTTATCTGATACCTTGACCTTAGTGAAATCAATCTGCAAACTGCCTTCTTTAAATATCTGTCCAAAAGTAAAACAAAACACATTATTTGCGTTCAATGAACCGAGCAAGCTTGCTTCGGAAATCTCATATTCTGGGCATAGTATTAGTGCCTGCTCATATTGCTTATCTTTTAGTTTTAATCCCAAAAGAGCGCTTGCTTGGTCGTAGTCAGAAAACAGTCCAAGATAAACACTGATCTGCCTTTTGCCGGAATCAAATTCTCCAACAAAGGATAAACGTTCATCAATTCTCCGAACCTTACCAGAAAGCGAATTGATACGTTTTATGTCCTGAATCAAGCGATTAAAATTGAACCGATAATACGTAATCTCCGGTTTAGCCAATTCAATTGTTGAAACGCCCTCTTCGGTTGAAAAAGCCGTTACTTTATCAGTGCGAATGCGAATGGTGCGCTGAACATCTCCATCGCCTATACGATCAGAAAAATACGAGTCCCCATCCTCGTCATAATGGTCGAACTCAAGGTAACCTTCTTTGACTAAGTGGTTGAAAGATTTTTTTGATATATCAATAAGCTCGCTCTCCCGGAATGTTGCGTCCGGAAACGCTTCAAGCCGTTTTAAAATATGCATTATCAATACATCAAACAAGTAGAACTCCTTTATCTCGCAGATACTTCTTGATTACCTCACAACCATCCCTGTGCTTAATATCGGTATGTTCAGGCGGTGAAATCTCAACGGGGATTTCCTTTTTTACACTGTAAAGCTTGAACCGAATGACCATGGATTTAATGTCATAATACTGAAGTTTAAACTTCATCTGGTTCAAAGATGCCATCACATCATCCGATTTGACAGTAATCGTCGTAAAGACTTTTCCCTTACGTGTTAAAACCGCTTGTGAAACGGTTATCTTCTCAATCTCTTTTGTCGGTTGATAAAATGCCTCATCCTTGAGCGGATCCGTTTTGACCAGCTCTTCCTTGAATGTCATCTCCGGGACCTCTTTAAGCCCCAGCATGTTCACCCCGAACGCTTCAACGTATTTCTTTTTGTCATCAAACTTCCGTATGCCGGAAGTCACGCTGATCGTCCCTGTATTAGGATTGAAAACGATCATCTCCTGTTTTGCCTGCCGAAATGTAAGCGGCAATACCTTCTTATTCTGAAACTCATAATCCGTCTTCATAACGTCACCTCGCATAATGATAAAAAAATGCTCGCCCCCTTCCTTGCCGCTACGGATTATGCAGTCGTTTCCTTTCCCTGAATTCAAAAAGTAAGTCTCCATCTCTTCTTGAAACTTGGCGACTCTACCATCAAGACCTTTCTCGCTAAATTTATATTGGGTCCCATCAAATCGGTAGTAATACATGCGCTCTGAAAAAATATCGAATAAATAATGATCATAAAGTTCATCGAATGCGTCCCTATTCTCACAGAAGTAAACACGCATTACTGTTGTCGCAGGCTTCTCTCCCTCAACGTATTCAACCTTGTACCTCTTGACGACATCCATAGCCTTTTCCATTTGACGCATAGCAAGGTCATTAACCCGGCGAATCTCCTCGTTCACGACCAAACGTTTGCCTTGATCGCAATTCTCAAGCAGTTTCCGAACCTCATCTGGATCGTTAATATTCACGCCGGATGGAATTGTTATCCGCTTTTCCGTGAAATAGCGGTTTATCAGGCCGGTATCAACCGTCTTGATAAACCTGTCGAAACTAAAGCGTTGATGATAATTTGCCATAAGCCCTCATTTGAATTTCGTCACATCCGAGTAGACTTCCAAAAATAGCGGTGATCCAGTAAATGATAATGGCGAAATAGGCCCGAAAAACATAAAAGGAAACCGCCTGTTACTGCTCGGATCAATAAACGATTTATATAGTTGCAACGCCGATGGATTATTAACTATCTCACTAACCTTGCGTATCTCCTGCCCAGAAGTCAAACCATATCCAAATGCAAATATACGCATCTGTCGTAATATTTCGTCATCCAGCGATTCGATCGTTTGGGTGATAAACATGTAGCCTATCCCGTATTTGCGAGTAGTTCGAACTGACCCAATAATACCCGCCGTAAGGGTACGAATTCTTTCGTCTGTCGCATGCTGGGAAATAAAACGGTGCGCTTCATCCATTACAATCAAACAGTTTGCACTTTGACCGTGCGCATAAAGATCTGCCCCAATAGTAACAATCTTATTTTCCAAAACACGTATGAATAATGCTTGAACATTTTCGTTTTCAATTTCCCCTTGTCTGGGTCCGATATCTAACACGACAAAGTTACCTTTATTTTTTACGATGCGATCGACAAGGTAATCGAAGGATATTTTATTTGATCCATCACTTTTAGTTGGTGAATAAAGGTTCAATACTGACTCCCATTTAGCTACTATCGATGCCTCATTTGCAAAATTACCAATCACATCATTGATGCGATTTACCAAACGTTGTCGAGTATCTCGAGTCCCCCAAACTTGGATAACATACTTTGTAAAATCACGTTCTCCAGTACCTATGGTGACAAAACGTGTTAACATATCCTGCAAAAGTTGACGCTTATTCACTTGCCCGAGATTAAAAGACGGGCTATTCGTCCTGCCAGTTAAATAATCACTTACAGCTTCTGCCATTGCGTCTAATTTATCAGGAGTATAAATTGGGCGAAATGCCTCCTCAATAAACCCATTGTTTTTTAATAATTCAGCGAAAATCTCAACTCTTTCCGGAGGCAAAAACACATCATCCACTATCTTGTATTTTTCATAATTCATGCCGATCTCTTTGACTTTATCCTCGACTTTTACTCCCCCCGGTAAAAGCTCCTGATCTAAGTAAAACTGGCTTTGTGGATCTAAAACTAAAACGCTCATACTACTCTTATTTTTTACATAGCCCAACAGCATGTACGCCGCTGTAACAGATTTACCAGATCCCGTCTTTCCAAATACGCCAATATGAAACGCGTCTCCTGCGCCAAGCTCTGAAGACCCAGCCTGCGTCTTTCCAAAATGCTTAAACCAAAACGGCAAATCCACGTCCGTGCCATACACTCGCCCCATATAGGTAATGTGCCGTTCATGACAATGCATAATTGCATTCATAACATCATTATTCATCTTATGAACTTTTTCTCCGGTAGAAGGAGATGTCCCAAGGATATACCCCTCAACTTCGGCGTCGTCAAGGGCGTAACATGCTTGAACGCTAATCGTAGCGATTCGATTATCTGCGGTACCGCTTAAATGCGGCAACCGCCCATGACGTTTTATTACACCTTTAAATGAAGGGTCTTCGTGCCATCTGTTCTTTGTTTCGATAGCGATAATTTGACCGATTACCAAAATATTTTTAGCGTCCTCTTCAATCACAACGTAAACCATCTGCCCCAAAGCACGATCTCTTTTGGTATCTTCCCGAATATCTATAGTTATATCCAACGTCGAACTAGGAGAACTCGTTATGCCCAACGGGTCGCTACTCTTTGCTTTGATAACATCAATTATTTTTTGCTCCGACATGACTTCCTCCCCTTACGTCCGATAGTTAAATAATAAATTGAATTTCCCTTTATCAATTTTTAAATCTGGCGACAAACGAACCGCTTCTTTAATGGCAAACATCCCGCCGGAAATACTCTTTGCCATTAGGTCAACGAGATATTGCGGGAATGGTTCTCTTATTTCAGGAAATACAATTTGCTTTTTAAGACTTAAAAGATATTTTTCAAATCTAAGATTATCTTCAGCTAGGCTTTTTTTTAGTTCAATCCTATAGGCGGGACCATCCTGATACGGCTTATAGTACGTAAAAAACAAATCTGATTGCTTCCCCTTCGTTGTTATCGGAGTAATTGCGCTCTTCAACTCTTGATTAAGGTCACCTCTCTCTGGGATATCGAGGTTGCAAATAATATGCAAATCGTTCCAGATTTTATCCCGTTCATCTTGACTCTGGCCTACGGAAAGAGGCTTAAGATATTCATTCTCCTGCAATCCTAAAGAAAAAAAGGTTCGATCATCAACTTTGATATCAGATCCTTTCAGGAAAGCATCAATGATATCTCGAGATGAAGTATATTTTGCCAAGGCGATAATTTTGTCATTATTGAAGGCCGCTTTTATGATATCCGGGATGTCAGGAATAACTTTTGCGTATGTTTCTCTTAAAAAATCTCTCAAGGCTTGCGCATATTCATTCCCTGCGTTTTCCTCCTTAGCTGAAAGCATGCTATTAATTTTCAATATAGAAGTGAAATGAGCACCGTCCATAATTCGGATTTCATGCCCGGCGTTAGCCAACACGCTTAACTCCATCAGGAACATAACCCCCTGCCCAAGCCTTGCATTTGCTTCATTATGCGAAAGAGCGGTCTGCCACTGATAATACTGATTCTTATCCTCTCCCCATGCAGTCTGACTATCTTCCGTCAACCCCTCAACCCCCACAGCAACAGCCAGCAACAAATCTGATCCTGTCATTTTTTCTAAAACCCAACTACCATCTACTGCAATAAGTGACTCTGAAAATTCAGAAGTAGAAAGTTTGTTTATGCGGCCTTGATCACGTAATTTTTGGATGCCTTGTAAAATGGGCTCATCTTGAATATCAAACATCCCGTTCATTTTCTCAACAGTCGAAGGAACACGATCCAGTATTTTTGCCAGCAACTCATCTGGCAAATGCGCATAAGCTCTATCGTTGGTATCAATATTTTCCATACTACTTCCCTCTACAAATTTTCTCAGGCTGATTAAGATTCGCTAAAGCATCTTCAATAAATTTTTCGCCGATAAATGTTTTATAGGTTTGGTCTTTTCCAATACGGGGAACAGCCCATCTCTCTTTCCAATATTGAGTTAATCCTTTAATGCTCCTGTGGTACCACTTCGGTTGAGCCTCAGCCTGAATAACTTCTGTGAGATTTTTCACAAAAGGAAACAAATATACTGCTCTCTGAACCCCATGCGACGACCCGTTTTCAAAGCCAAGCAATCGTAATGACTGAGTAATCAACCGTAATTTACGAGAAGGCCCAGCGCCATAACCTCTTCTAACATCAAACCCTTCCTGCTCGAGCAACTTGATCAATTTATCAAATAGAGCATTAGGAATATGAAATGATCCGCTCCCATGACTGTACCCAATAAATTTTGCAACGTATTCCTCTTCATATTTAAGCCTTGTGTAAACACTACTCTTTCCATATGCCCCCGTTGTAGTAACGAACAATAAATCCGATGGCAATTTGCGTTTTTGCATCAAAGTCTTAACACCGGAATATTTATTTTCGAATTTCTTTCTTACGGTATCCGCTGTCATTAAATACGCAACCAGTTTTCCGCCCAAAACATAATTATACGGGGGGAGAGCCCCTAACCTTTGAGCACTTAAAGATTGATTAACCCAATAATCCCTGCCTTCTTTTGTAATGCCCAGATAATCATCTCTCACGCTCCAGCTTAATATCGGACTTTGGAGTCCAATTAAGCCGATTGGAGCTTTATGATACTGATCCCAAACAACGTACCTTATCTGCCGCCCATATGCCCGTTCGTAAGGCAAGCTCCACCAAACAAGATTCCACCAACGAAAAAGCGTTTCCCATTCCGAATCTGCCTCGACCTCGATAAGCTTAGGGCTTATTTTTTGAACGTCTAAAGCGGAACCATCCAAAAGAAATTTTTCTATAAAAGAGGTTTTGCGCTTGATGAAATCTTTCCTCTTATCTATTCTCTCGACCTTTGCTAATGAATGAACGCTTCTCTTTGTCTCCCGGTCAGAGTCATTGAGAGTAAAAGTAGTTTTGCCAACATCGTAACCTTGCTGGCGTAAAACTTTAGTAAGCTCCCTTTTAATTTTTGTTTTTGATATAATTGTCATTCTTCATCCAATATAAAATTATTAAGCGTATACACTCTTCCCACAACCGTAATACGACTCATATACGTGTTGATATACAAGACCACATTTCTGATGATACAAATCCGAATCAAATACGGGCGGTAAGTGTTCCAAAATTTCTTCTATACACAACTTAACGGCCGCCTTGGCCTGTTGTTTCTTGCGCCAGTCAAGAACCAGCTTGTCACCCTTAAGTTTCTCGAGAATCTCATGTGCCACTTTCTTGACCGACATAACTTCTTTCTGAGTCATCTTAAGCGGCGGGTTAACCAGCAAATCAAAGATTGCCAGTTCCTCTTCGCTTAAATTCTCCGAAAGAGATCGCTTTTCTTCTTCGTTAAGATTCTTCACGAATTCCAGCAAGCGTCTGTAGTACTCTTCGACGTTCATCGAACCGGCGTTGTATTCATCAATCAATTTCTGAAAGGTATCCAGATAATTGATCCGGCTCTTATTGAGCATATACAACGCACGTAATCGCACTTCGATTGCCTTGCGTAACTGCTCCGCAAGCATCCGCTTGCGCCCTTTTTTGAACTGCTCCTGCAATTTATCAAAATCGACCTTGCTCAAATCAAGGATCCGGCCAGCCTTATACTCACCCTTAACATCGGATACGTGCCGCTTTTCTACCCTTACAGACTTATCCAGCACCTCAGACACCTGTGCCAGCACATCGGATATATCAACCGTAGGCGATATTGATCCCAGTTTATCCGCCAATACCTGTAAGAGCTTCACGACCGGCTGAAACTCATTTGCTGTAGTGTCCGGCAAAATCGCTTTATAAGTTTTTTGAATAATTGCGTTCTTTTCCCTGAACTGAGCCTGACGCTCGTCATTCTCCAAGATACATTCAACCGCATCATCGATTAAACCTACACAGTCCAGACCTTCTGCCTTCATTATTTCCGGCAGAGAAATATCCCACTCATCAAGCAATTCAATTGTTTCCTGAATATCAAGGCGCAACTGTTCGATAAGCTCTGCCTTATCGATAATCGGTGTATCCACGCCATCCTCACCCGGTGCCGCATAAATCGCCAGAGCCTTATTCAAGTTGTGCAGAACCCCGATATAATCCACGATCAAACCGGCAACCTTATTCTCTCCAAATACACGATTTACTCGTGCGATAGTCTGCATAAGAGTGTGGTTTTTCATCGGTTTATCAAGGTAAATCGTAGAGCAAGACGGCACATCAAAGCCGGTCATCCACATAGCACAGACAAAAACGATACGCAGTCTGTCATCCGAATCCTTGAACTTTTCGTCCAAGTCCTCGTTATTCATCCTCCGGCGATGCGGTATGATATCAACGCCCTTAGCCTTTAAATCCTCAACCTCATTTTGAGACTGAGACACAATGACGGACATATCCGTCTGGTTCATATAAATCAGCTTATCACCGATCTCTTCCTTGACCACATCGGTGGCCTTCTCATATTCCTTCTGTAATTTATCCGCATAGTCCTTCCAATACCGCTGGACTTTATCGTACATTTTAGCCGCCGTAGCCTTATCGATAGAAACGACCATCGCCTTGCCCATAAAACCACGGTTCATGAAGTGAATAACAATATCCTGAGCGACATCATCAAGCCGGTCTTCCCGGGTGATTAACTGATATTCGCTCGAAAACTCCCGCTCAAATTTTCTCTGCTCTGCCTCATCAAGTTCTGCGGCTTCAAGAATCTTCTGAATGTCTTCATTCAAACTTAAATTAACCAACTGAACCTTGGGCTTGCGATTCTCGTAAAAGAGCCGCACTGTTGCTTTATCGTCCACTGCCTGCTTGAAGTTATAAACACTAACGTAATCGCCAAAGACTTCCTTGGTCTTTTCTTCGCCTGCGATAAGCGGCGTTCCGGTAAAACCGATAAACCCAGCATTTGGCAAGGCATTCCTCATATTCAAAGCAAAAACATCGTACTGGGTCCGGTGCGCCTCATCCGTCATGACGACAATGTCATCCCTGTCGGATATAACCGGATGCACCTTACCTTTTTCCGTGCGAAATTTCTGAATGGTCGTAAAAACAAAGCGATGATCTTCAATCAAGAGTTGCCTTAAACCCTCACCAGTTTCAGCCCGCTCCTGCTTACCTTTTATAATTCCGCACCGGACAAAATTCTTGTATATCTGATCATCCAATTCGGTACGATCGGTAACAATGACAAAAGTCCAGTTTCCCGGAACCTTCCGCAGAACCTTTTGTGAGAAAAAAATCATGGAGATAGATTTGCCGGAACCCTGAGTGTGCCAGAAAACACCCAGCCGACCTTGATTTTCTTTCATCTTATGGAAAGCTAAAATGGCGTTCTCGACACCCAAAAACTGATGATTCTTCGCAACAATCTTGACGGGACCGCTTTTCTCTTCCTTGAAAGCTATATAATTTTCGATAATGTCCAGCAGTCGCTCCTTCGTGCAACAGGCACGAACTATTGTCTCAAGCGAAACCTTCGCCTTTTCGCCTTCGCTGTTGATACGCTTCCATTCGCTGAAATGATCCCATTCAGCAGAAACCGTCCCCGCTCGGCTCTGGCTCCCGTTGGACAAAACGATCAACCCGTTAAACCAGAACACGTGCGGGATGGTCGATTTGTAATCCCGAAGGTTATCATCAAATGCCTTCTTCAAATGACGATGCGATGCCTTGAGCTCAATAAACAAAAGCGGGATACCGTTAACAAACCCCATTAAATCAGCCCTGCGGGTATACATCTCTCCCGAAACCCAAAATTGAGACGCCAAAAAGAAATCATTGT
>JYNY01000529.1 GCA_000954095.1 Candidatus Omnitrophus magneticus
ACGCGCCTATCGCGGGCGGGTATTTATTATTTGAATATAATGAACCGGATACAGGCGAGTTGGAAGATATAAAAGGCGGAGAAATCCGGCAGAAGATTGTCTTGAATGTCTTAAAAGAATTAGGGTTAAAAGTCACGGTGGAAGGTTTTAATATACAGGCTGTGTACAATAAGGATACAGGGGCTTTAAGTGTTACGGAGCTTATCCGTAAATATAAGGAGATAATAGAATTATTAAGAATATTACAGCAAAGAGAATTATTGGCCGGCACAAATATATATCTAAGCGACGGCGTTATGGGGCGTGTGTATAAAGAGACGAAGAGAAGCGTGGCATCAATCGCGGAAGAATTCTCGTTGATAGTTTTAGAAATAATTTCTACCCGTGTCGGAAAGGAATACACGTCTAGAGAAAGCGGAAAGGCGTGCGTTTTTCAGGGAGATAGCGTGTTGTTGCCGTTTGAGGAGGAATATCAGCTGACAGGGCATAAGGATAACATAGAAGAAATGCTGGAAACAATCGCGCGGGATAAAAGCGCGTTAGAAAAATCTTTAGTTATTGGAAATATTTTAGAACAAGGGAAAGAATTATTTTTATGGGATAAGATAGGCGAAGCCGGTGAATATGAGATTATAAAAACTAATAGAGAAATAAATTATGGAGAAAGAATTATTATCTATAGCCTTCGCAAAACAATAGGAGGAAAAATAGTTCTTGGCTGGATGAGGCCGTTATTGGAAAGAGGAATAAGTGTTGATATTAAAGAATTATTTAAAAAAATAAAAGAAGAAGGTAAATATCCGATAGGCAATATAGGGGAAATAAAAAAAGCATCGGGTATTGTTATAGATGACATTATAAAAGGGTTTAAAGAGAGAATAATTGTGGAAGAAATACAGGGGAAAAGAGCTGTTAGCGGTATTGGCGTTTCCAGCGGAGTAATCGAAGGAGAGGTTGTCATTTATAAAAGAGGAGAGCATCAGTCCGGTGATTTAAAAGGAAAAATAGCAGTGACAAAAAGCTTACTGCCTTTAGATAATGATTTTATAAAAGACGCTGGAGGGCTTATTTTATTAGGCGGATGCCCATTAAGCCACGCGGCGATATTTGCGCAGGAAATGGGAATACCGTGTTTGATAGTTGATGGGTTTAATATAGAAGGACAAGAAATTAAAGGATGGCTGAAAGAAGAGGTAAGGGAAAAAGGGAATATAAATATAGACGGTCAACAAATTGAGATAGTGAAAAATAGGGATACGCGCGAGGTGTGGGTGATAAAAGAAGGGGATATTGTCCGCATGGACGGTAAAGAAGGCAGATTAATTCAATTAGAAACTTGGAAACAAATTCTTATTAGATTATCAAAAAATATTAATGAAAATATCGCGAGCGTTAAAAAAGAAATAACTAATAATGAGGTTATTGAAAAATGGTTTTATAAATGGGCGGATCTTCGCTGTAAAAATGATGTTAAAGATTTTTTAATAAATAATTATCCGGCATTACTCGCGTATAAAAAAGAATTGAAGGGAATAAATGATAAAAAAATTAAAGATGAAATTAATCGTAGAATCAAGGAAATGCCGGGCATGTACACAAGATGGCGGATTTTAAAAAGTTTGGCAGTGGTAGAAGATTTAATGAAAAAATTAGATGAGAATGACAGGAATAATATAGAGAATGGGTTAATGGAAATTCTAGGCAGGTATTATTTTGAGCCTCGAGAAAACAAGATTCCTCGTAGTGTAGCAAAAGGCGAAATAAAAGATTATTACGATTTATCCGCAATCGGGGATGATTTCGGTAGTGTTGTTGGAAATAAATCAGCGAAATTAGGAGAGCTTTTTAAGTGGGCAGAGTATTACGGTTACAATACCCCTCAGCGAGGCATGGCTCTTTCAGACAAACTAAGTAAGGAATATTTTTCTATCAAAATAGACGGTAAAAGTTTAATCGAATATATAACAGAGATTTTGCAAACTTCTGGCGGAATCGTGAAAAAGGAAGTGCGTATAAAAAAGTTATTTGAAAGAGAAGAGATAAAGAAAAGCGATAAATATAGAGATTTAAAAGCGCGTATCGAGGATATGTATAAAGATAAATGGGAGAACAATCAAGATATCGCGCTTGCGGTCAGGTCTTCAGCAACAATGGGAAAAGAACAGCTTGAGGATTGGACTGGAACCGCGGGGCTTTATAAATCACAGCTTTATGTCACAAGAGAAAATCTTACGGATAATGTTATAACAGTATTTCAGTCTCTTTTTTCAGAAAAGGCGCTTAGATATTACCGTCGTTTAATAAATGGAGAGAATTGGAAATATTTTTTAAGCTGTTTAGGCATGGGCGTTGTAGTTCAGGAAATGGTAGATTCAGATATCAGCGGGGTCGCGTTTTCCGTTAATCCTGCCACAGGAGAAGATGATTTTGTTTTAACAAGTACGTATGGGCAGGGAGAAGGATTGGTGTCCGGCGAAGTATCCGCGGATGTATTTATAGTGGATAGAAATGGAAAAATAGTTTTTAAAAAAATAGAAGAAAAAAGTGAGGTCTTGATGCGTGCCGCTACCGGCGGAGTGCGAAAAGTAGCGTTATCTGAATTCAGGATTTTTCAGGCGCAAGACAGAATGGGGGGCAATTTAACCGCGGAGCAAAAAAAGAGTATTTTACTCCATACCCGGGAGAAAGTTATATCTAGTCCTGTTTTATCAGATGTTGAAATTTTAAATATAACACAGATGTTAAAAAGTTTAGAACAGTGGTTTGGATATCCTGTTGATATAGAGCTCGCAATAAGGGGCGGGCAAATAAGAATTGTTCAGGTAAGAGAAGTAACAACAACGAATCTAAATAAAGGCTTGGAGTATTATGAAAAGATAATAGCGAAAAAATTTAGAATACAAGGCGCTACTCCGAGAGTAAAATCCGAAGAGGAAAAAATTACAGAAAGAATAATTAATTACAGTAATGTCTATAGAACGCGTTCAGAATCTGACGCGAAAAAAATTGACGCGGCAGGGGAAGAGAATATTAAAAAATTATTTTTTGGGTATAAAGAATTATTGGCTAAAAGTAATAATTTGTTGATAAATTTAAGAACCGCGCAATTTGATTTAGTAAAAAGACTTCGTGAAAGGCCCAATACTTCTTACGACGACGCGCGTATCGCGATAAATGAACTTATGTTTGACGCGGAGTTAGTTGCCGATTTTCTTGAGAGTTACATATACATAGAGGATGTTTCGTCAGGCAGGGTAGATCCGTTCAAACAAAAATGGTTTAACATAAACGTGAAACGTTTTGCCCGGGATTTAAGCGAAAAAAGAGACCCTGAAGAAAAAAGAATAGAAATAGAAAAAGTGAATGAGAGGATAAACGGTTTAGTTGAAATGATGCTCGCGTGGGGTAAAAAAGGAGAAGCTACAAAACGGGAACATGGGTTTAAGGCATATTTGAATAAGAAATTAATGGATTTATTTTCATTTGAATTATTAAGAGGGTTAAATGATGAGGCGATCCGTTTGGGCGCGCGGAAAGATATGAGTATAGTTAACGGTTCATTCAGCGGGATATTGGAAGAATTAACTTATGATAAAGTGATGAATTCGCTATTCAGTTTTATAGGCGTTACTTCTACTAGCGGCGCGGACATATATACGCAATATGGCGATATTTTAGGGGGTCTAAAAAATGCGAGTGATTATGCCGTGTTTATAAAAGAATGGCAGAGTAGAATAAAAAATCTTACTAAAAAGACAGTGAAATCGCTTAGGACATATTATGATAATAGAGAGGATATCCATGAGCGTATAGAGAAAGAGCAAATCGTTTCCGAAGCCGGTATTAAAGGCACGCGTCCGGGTGAAATCGTGAGTATTTTAGAATGGTTATATCCGCGTGTAATGGATATTCCGCGTGTAAAAGAATTGTATCTGCCGACATTGGTTTTAATTGGCGGGGTTGATATGGAATCTTTAATCAATATATCGCAAAAAATTGCACAGCAACATGGTATTTTAGTTAATATGCATACAGATGTTATAAAAGGAGTTATGGCGAAGCTTATAGATATAAATATTAAACCGTCTTTACATAGGGAATATTGGGAGAGCGTACCATTGGAAGAAGGATATTACACTCAAAGTATAAATGTTATGAAGGGCGTGCAAGCGGCAATAAAAAGAAATTTAAAAGAAAATGCTTCTATGATAATAACAGGCCCCGCGCTTATTCCCGGGCTTTTAAAGGAAACATTTTATGAAAAGGCGAATGTAGTATATGGGGTAACTTACGGCTATGAGAAAAAAAATGGAACAAATGAAACAGTAGAAGAAAAAAAGAATATAAGCATGTTAATGGCGACGCTCGCGCATAAAGCGGGAATACTTATATTGCCGATTGAAAGTCAAAACGAGGCAGTTGAGTTATTAGCGCAAAAGGTAAAAAGTCCGTATGTGGATCAAGCCCCAAAAATAAAAGATACCATAAGAGAAGCATCCGGTTTCGCGGTAAAGATAAAAGAAGAATTTAACGCGCATCCGATATTAAGCGGCGCTATCCGTGTATCTAGAGATTCCAGCGGCAAATGGGGCGTTTGTATTGATATTGAAAAAATTTATAATGGTAATCTTGAAAAATTATCTGATGTGGATACTTTATTTTTAAAAGAAAAAATACTAGAACTCAAGAAAAAAGGATTTAGTGTGTATATGCTAGGGCTTGAAGCATCTATAAACATAGCTTCAAGTGTGCCGGCTTTACAGAGCGCGTCAGGTCTTTTAATTTTAAAGATGATAAATTTCGCGGGAGATATAGGCGCGGATGTTTTAGTAATAAATCCCGGGAAGATGTCAAGCGGATCAAAAATAGATAAATATATTTATGAAAATAATATAGTTAATTTAAATTTTTTATCCCAAAAAGCGGCAACGAAAGGCGTATCTTTAGCGATTATGAATGCCGTTAAAGGGAAAAAAGAATTAGTTAAAAAATCAGATAATGTTAAAGAAGTTTTAGAAAAAGTGCCGGATTTAAAATTTATTTTAAATATTGATAACGTGTTGGCGAACAAAGAAGATATTGAAAAATATATGCAAGATCAGTTTATAAGGGAAAGAACATTAGGTTTTTACGCTAAAGAGGAAAGTTTAAAATCAGGAGAGTTTAGAAAACAAACGCGCGCGGTAATTAGAAAATACGCGGGTAAAATGATGTTTATTAGAGATGAAGGAGTAGCGCGAACGCTCGTTAGTGGTGTTATAAAAAAAGCTCAAGAGGAAAGCCTGACAAAAGAAGACGTGAAATTTATAGAAAATAATTGGAAGTTTGAAGTATCAAGTAGAAATATTTGGCATATGGAAAAAAATGGAACAAGGCGGGAAGGGTTAAAAAATATAAGAAATATGGGTTATAACGGCGTTCAGTTTTTATTAGTCGGCCCGTATCATGATACTGAAAGTTTAGGAACGCAAAGCTTAAAAGAAGATATTACAGAATTAGGAATAGATAATTTTTCATTACACAGTACAACTTGGGGAATAAATCTTTCAAGCGTTAATGATAAACTGCGGGAAACAGCAATAAATGTAGTAAAGAAGGGTATAGATATCGCGAAAAGACTTGATATAAAAGTAATGACAATACATCCGGGACAGTTATCATATCCATCGCAAAATAAAGAGGAGGCGTGGGAGTTATTTTTAGAATCTATGCAGATTTTGCAGGAATACGCTTACGATAACTGTATAGAACTAGCTCTTGAAAATATGCAGATGGAATCTAAAGAATTTGTGAATAGCCCGGAAGATTTAGTCCGTGCGGTAAAAAATGTTCCCGGATTAAAATTAACGGTGGATATCGCTCACGCGAATAGTTTTATGAATCCGGTTGAATATATCCGCGAGTTAGCTTTGGGATTAAAGGAGATTGGGCTTGAATTTGGAGATGTTGCGCGAGTGATACATATAAGCGGGAGTAATGGACCCGGGACAGAAGATCATTATCTTTTATCAGATAAAGAAAATTCTAATATAGATATTGAAACAGTATTTAAAGAATTAATCCGTAATGGTTTTAAGGGACGAGTGGTATCAGAATCAAGGAGGCCAAAATTAGAAGAGATAGAACTCATAGAACAGGAGATGTCTTATATCCGTTCTATTTTGGAAAGCAGAAAACAAGGCGTGGAAAGAAAAATAACTCCTCTTCCTATTAAACAAGAGACAACGGCAAAAGAAAATTTTTTTTTTTCTGATTATCAAGACAACGCGGTATTAAACTATATTCCTACTATAAACGCGTTTGAGCTTATAAAACAAAAACGTGTTTGGATAGAACTAGAACAAGACGCGTTAAAAGAGCTTCGCGTGAAGGAATATGAGTTAATTAAAATGTTAACTGAAGTAAGAGAAAATTATGATACAGCGCGTGGTCATGTGGTAAAGGTTCTAAATCAAAGTAAAGACATATTAAAGAATACTGTTCAACAAGAAGCTATAAAACAAGTAGCCATATTTTTTAAAGAGTTATTATTACCGGTATTAAAAAGTCATATGGGTAATGTGCTTATGCATAGAGGATTTTTTAAGGATACGGCATTTAAAAAAACATTTTTTTATATAAAAACATATAGAGATTTTGAAGTAATGATAAAGTGGGCTATTCAAATGGAAGTTGAAAATATTTTTGACAAAAAAGGCTGGAGGCATGAAGAAATAATAAGTAGTTTCAAGAAGATGAAGGAATTAAGCGGTGTATTTGATATGATAGAAAAATTGTCAAAAGATTATAGCGCTTATGCCGCTATTACTGAAGCATTATTAGAAATAAAACATATTTATGAAGGCACATTCCACGTTTGGGAACAAGAAGTGAATACGTTCACGGAAGATTTTATTGATACATATAAAAACTGGTGGCAGTTACGGAAAAAAGTAGTATCTGAAGTATGGGAAGCCGCTACAAAGGGAGACACTCCATTAGAAATAAGAATGGAAAAAGAAGATTTTTATAGGCTCGTAAAAAGATTTTATAGAAAAGTGTATAGGCTCGGCCTTCATAATAAAGATATAGAACTTCCGCTAGTCGGGCTTATTTCCGGGACAGGCGCGTCTGGAAAATCAACAATCGGCGCGAAATTAATGGGGAGATTGTTAACGAGTTTATTTATTCCAATGGATTTAATAAGAGAAGTTATAAGAGAAGTTACTAAAGCGGATTACAAGAGGCCTGTTGACAGGTCTTCATACGCGGCAGATGATCTTTTCGGTAAAGAGGTTGATACGATTATTAGGTTTTACGCGAATTGTTTAGAGATATTGCCGGGAGTTATTGCTATATTAGAATTTTTAGCAAAGAATAATATATCAGGCCTTGTTGAAGGATATTCCCTTGTCGGCGGATGGATTGATGAATGTTTCTTTAATAAGCTAAATATAAATCACATAAATATTGAAGTAGCGAGCGCTGAGGCGCACAGGCGTCGTTATGAAATTCGTGGAGAAAAAGCGCCTGAAAGATTAACAGAAGTGAAGAAGGCTTTGAAAGAATTGCCCGAGGTCAGAAAAATACACGATTGGTTAAGTAAAACCGCGAGAGAAGCTGGTATTACTTGTATAAATAATATTCATTTGGAAAAAGCTTTTAACGAAGCTATTAATCATATTTCAGGCGTGTTTGCTGAAAGCTATAAAGATGTGGAAGATTTTTTAAAAGAATATACACTGGTAATTTTAGAAGAAGTGTCAAAAATTAGAGATTTATCCAACAAAAAAGCGCGAGTTCAGGAATTGTTGAAAACTTTGTCATCCGGAGCAATAGGCCAAAAAGAGGAACAGGCAGGAATAATCATAGCGGTATATGGAGCCGGGGATGAAACAATAAAAAAATTGAATAAACTTTACGGAGGCGTGAAGCTAGTAGCTATTAAAGAAATTAATAAAGAAAATATTGAAAATATTATAGAAGGGTATCGGAAACAGTATAAGAGTTACGCAACGCGATTAATTGATGTGGAAGGCGTTTCTAGTGAAGAACTGGAAATAATGGTAGAGGCAATTATAAAGGACATAGAAACAGAAGACGCGTTAAGATTTTTAGTAAAGCCGGAATTAGTAAATTTGAATGAAGTGACTGTAAAGCAGATAGAAGATATCGGTAAAGTGTTAGACAAAATAAGCTCGCATTTTCCGTCAATGAAAGGTAATAACCTTGGGGAGCAAAGTGTTTATGAATATAAATTCGACCGTATCGCTGAAAAAAGTCGTATTAGAAGCAATGATAACGAGTTAACTGAAAAAATTTCCGCGATAACATTATCCGGAAAAATAAAAGTCGCGTCATTTAGAGTTGAGAATGTTTTAGAATTACGTTGGCTCGCGGAAGAGCACAGAAAAGCTTTTCAGAAATACGGTGAAAATTATCCTATAAAATTACACATAAGATTATTGGATAAAAATGTGAATGAGAATAATTTAGCGTTAGTCCTTAAACACGCGGGGCTAACCGACGTTATTTCTGAGCAGGATATTACATTGGGAGACGGCGCGACGATAGAAGATGTCATAGCATTGGTCAAGGCTAAAAGGGAGAGATACGGCGAACTTACAAATAGCGACATCGCGATTTGCGACAAAAGGGATTTATTGTCAAAAGATGTTGTAAGTTATGAGAAAATGGAAAAACTGCTTAAAGGTATTTTATTTGCCCGGCTTGATAAAGGTGTGGCGTCTCAAGGATATGTGGCGTTAATAGAATTAATCGCTAATGGGAATCAACTTCCTAAAGTAGCGCCAAGTGGAGTAACATTCAACGTGAAGCGGGCGAACGGCAGTATGTATGTGGTCATAATACCCATACGGCCTATAAATATTGAAGCTTTGCGTGAAGAAATTGTACGGTATACAAAAATATTAATAGCCGCGTAAGGGAATTGGTTGAAATTGCAAAAAATAGGGGCGCAGTATATTGCGCCCCTTATTTTTTTAACAAAATTTCGAGTTTCTGTTTACCTTGAATATCTGTTATAATTTACAAAGATTTGTAACAGATATCCATAAAATAGGGAGGATTGTTTTTAATGAGAAGTAAACGATATTTTAATACAACAGGTTTTTGTCGGCCTGAAAAACATTATATGTTGGATCCATTAAGAAATCAGAGTGTAATCTTTGACCTTATTGAAAAAGAACAATACTTTACAATCCACGCGCCGAGGCAGACTGGGAAAACTACACTTTTACACGTGTTAGCAAACAGGATAAACAAAGAAGGGCAATATATATCGGTAGCATTTTCTGTAGAATCCGCGGGGTATAGGTCTATAACTGAAGAAACCGCGAATTTTAAAATAATAAGTTCGCTTTATGAATCATGCGAGTTATTTATTTCTAAGGAGTTATGGCCTAAAAAGCCGATAGCAGATGAAAAGTGTTCTTTACAGACTTATTTAAATAATTGGGCGGGTTCTCAAAAAAAGACGATTGTTTTATTATTAGATGAAATAGACTCATTATATGATGACGTATTAGTATCGGTACTTAGGCAATTACGGAATGGTTTTCAAGGAAGACCAAAGTACTTTCCATCAACCATAGCTTTAGTTGGGTTAAGAGATGTTCGGGATTACAAAACAAAAGTTCGTCCGAGTGAAGCGTCACTCGGTTCCGGCTCGCCCTTTAATATCAAAGCTGAATCAATTCTTTTAGGAACATTCACAAAAGAAGAAATAACTGAATTATACAATCAGCACACAAAAGATACAGGTCAGATATTTTCAAAAGAAGTAGTAGATAGAATTTATGAATTAACCGGAGGCCAGCCGTGGCTGGTGAACGCGGTAGCCAATGAAATTGTGGAGAAAATATTAAAAAGTGATTACACAAAAAAAATAACACTCGCTCACGCGGAACAGGCGAAAGAAAATTTAATCGCCAGACGCGACACGCATTTGGACAGCTTAATAGATAAACTCAAAGAGGAGCGAGTAAAAAATATAGTAAGCGCTATTATAAATGGGGATTCACTTGTGTATGACAATTTCAATGATGATCTTAGGTATGTTATAGATTTAGGAATTATTAGAGATATAAATAATGACATAGTTTTCGCGAATGAGATATATGGGGAAATTATTCCAAGAGTTTTAAATTTTCAGTTGCAAAAAAATATTCGTGAACAAGGCACAACTTCTTGGTACATAAAACCCGACGGCAAACTTGATATGGATAAATTATTAAAATCTTTTCAAGAGTTTTATCGTGAAAATTCTGAAATGTGGCTTGAAAAATTTGATTATAAAGAAGCAGGACCGCATTTACTTTTAATGGCGTTTTTGCAAAGAGTAATAAATGGCGGTGGCCGGATAAATAGAGAGATGGCAGTTGGCACAGGCCGAACTGATCTTCTTATAGAATTTAACGGCGAAAGGTTTGTTTTAGAATTAAAATTAAAGAGACTTCCATCCGCTAAACAAAAAGGCTTAGACCAAATCTCGCGTTATTTAGACACACTCGGCATGACTAAAGGATATCTTATTTTATTTGAAATAAAACATTCCACTATTGTCCCATGGGAAACGCGCGTTAAATGGGAAACGGCTACGTGTCAAAATAAAGAAATTATTGTTGTGGAGATGTGAAATTTTGTTAACACTAAGAGTTAGTAATACCCTCCTGTCATTACCTCGAAAGCTCGAATCCATAAGGGTTTTATGATATTTTTGAAATGGTTATAACATATATAGATTTCTCTTCCTAGTGAATCACAACATTAATAATCAAGTTTGCGATTACCATCTGTTTAGTGATTACAAATAAATCATTGACTTTTTATTCATCTTGAAGAACATTAAGAGTATTGGAGGAATTTAATGGCAGTAAAAACTAAAAGAGAAGATAAGGTTTTAATTCAAAACGGCCATAAGATTGAAACAAAAACATTTAAATTGGGCGAATTATTTTGTGGCCCCGGCGGTCTCGGACTAGGTGCTTTTTCTTCTAAGGTAAAAGCAGATGATTGTATTTATCAAATACAGCATGGATGGGCAAATGATTATGATGTCGACACATGCAAAACTTATACGAGAAATATTTGTCCAGATAATCCAGATAGTGTTATTTGCTGTGATGTGCGTGAATTAAATATTGAAAATCTACCGCCAATTGACGCTTTTGTCTATGGGTTTCTATAATGGTCGGGAAAAACTGGACCAGATGCAGGGGATAGGATAGATGGTAAAATAAAAGAAAAAGGGGGTCCAGAATGAAGAAAAAACACAGTGCTGAATTTATGGCAAAAGTGGCGTTAGCGACGTTAAAAACAAATAAAACAATGGCAGAGCTCTCAAGCGAATATGAAGTTCATCCGACACAATTAACTCGATGGCGAAAACGGGCAATAGAGGGATTAGTCGAGATTTTTAAAACAAAACCAGTACCGATAGATAAAGAAAAGAACGTATTAGTAAATGAGCTATATTGCGAAATCGGAAAACTACGAGTGGAAAACGAGTGGTATAAAAAAAAATCTGAGCAGTTTT
>JYNY01000530.1 GCA_000954095.1 Candidatus Omnitrophus magneticus
TCGCAAGTGAATACGCGACAAGCGCGACAATAGATGGCACTTGGGGAACAGTACTTGCTACAGAAACAGTCGGAACCAATTATGCGAAAGGAAATAAGTCCTATATCTCTGGTGTTTACACAACAGTAAGTACGAATGATAGCGACTGGGGAATATTACAATCACAAGCAACATCTGGTGAAAATTATCAAAAGGGCAATAAGAGTTTAATCGCGAGTGAATACGCGACAAGCGCGACAATAGACGGCACATGGGGAACAGTACTCGCGACAGAAACAGTTGGAACAAATTATGCTAAAGGTAATAAGGCCTATATCTCTGGTGTTTATACAACCGTAAGTACTAATGATAGCGACTGGGGAATATTACAATCACAAGCAACAAGCGGTGAAAATTACCAAAAGGGCAATAAGAGTTTAATCGCGAGTGAATACGCGACAAGTGCGACAATAGATGGAACTTGGGGAACAGTACTCGCGACAGAAACAGTTGGAACAAATTATGCTAAAGGCAATAAGTCCTATATCTCTGGCGTTTATACAACAGTAAGTACTAACGATAGCGACTGGGGAATTTTACAATCGCAAGCAACAAGCGGTGAAAATTACCAGAAGGGCAACAAATCTTTAATCGCAAGTGAATACGCGACAAGCGCGACAATAGACGGCACATGGGGCACAGTACTCGCTACAGAAACAGTTGGAACAAATTACGCGAAAGGCAATAAGGCTTATATCTCTGGTGTTTATACAACAGTAAGTACGAACGATAGCGACTGGGGCATACTCCAGAGCCAAGCAACTTTTGGTGAAAATTATCAAAAGGGCAATAAGAGTTTAATCGCGAGTGAATACGCGACAAGCGCGACAATAGATGGCACTTGGGGAACAGTACTTGCTACAGAAACAGTAGGAACCAATTACGCTAAAGGCAATAAGTCCTATATATCTGGCGTTTATACAACAGTGAGTACGAATGATAGTGATTGGGGCATACTCCAAAGCCAAGCAACATCTGGTGAAAATTATCAAAAGGGCAATAAGAGTTTAATCGCAAGTGAATACGCGACAAGCGCGACAATAGATGGAACATGGGGAACAGTACTTGCTACAGAAACAGTTGGAACAAATTACGCGAAAGGAAATAAGTTCTATATCTCTGGTGTTTACACAACAGTAAGTACGAACGATAGCGACTGGGGAATACTCCAAAGCCAAGCAACATCTGGTGAAAATTATCAAAAGGGCAATAAGAGTTTAATCGCGAGTGAATACGCGACAAGCGCGACAATAGATGGAACTTGGGGAACAGTACTTGCTACAGAAACAGTAGGAACAAATTACGCTAAAGGCAATAAGTCCTATATCTCTGGTGTTTACACAACAGTGAGTACTAACGACGCAGATTGGGGCATACTCCAAAGCCAAGCAACTTCAGGTGAAAATTATCAGAAGGGTAACAAATCTTTAATCGCAAGTGAATACGGGACAAGCGCGACAATAGACGGCACTTGGG
>JYNY01000531.1 GCA_000954095.1 Candidatus Omnitrophus magneticus
AAGGATATCTATTTTATTTGAAATAAAACCTTCCGGTATTATTCCATGGGAAACCCGCGTTAAATGGGAAAATGTTTCTCATCAAAATAAAAAAATTACTGTTGTGGAAATGTGAGATGTTTTCTAATCACTAGGAGGAGAGTAGTAACCCTTTCTATATAATTTAAAAAATTTTGGCTTGCCGGAATGGTAGGAACAAATGCAGTTTTTCTGGTAAATACAAAAAAAGAGGATGGGCATAATACCCATCCTCTTTTTTTCCAAACCACTTGCATTCAAAAACTCTACAATTACGCCGCGATGATGATTGATTCGTAATTTTTCATTTTTTCTACAATGTCTTTATAATTTATTTTTCCTATTGGTTTAAATATAAATGCCCGTAAGATCCCCTCTATTTGTTTTACAACACCTAGATTTTTAGGCACTTCGCAATTATTCGCGGACATTTCTATTACTACTCTAAATAATTCTGACACAATTCCTTCCCCTTCCATCTGGACATATAACGGCGCTTGTTTTTCATCATTGAGCAAGTCTTTATCTTCGTCTGTAAGCTCTATATGATTTGTGTCTCCTATAGCGATTTTAGTTACGTCTATATTAGCGCCAAACGTGTCCTGCATTATTTTTATTGTATCAGAAAGAGAAATACTCCCAGACTGATTCACCAAATTAACATTCGCTTTCCAGAGATACGCCCCAAGCCCTGAATATTCAAGCGCTTTATCAAGTTTATCCACAGTTATATTGCTGTCAAAAATATTTACTTGAATAAACTTTGACGCTTGTTCCGCGTTTAATCCCATGTCTCTTATAGAATTCGCGATAAACCTTAAATCAGCGAGACTCTCTGCTGTAAGGCTTATGAATAACGCTTTTTCATCGCGTGATGCCTTTTGAATC
This sequence comes from Candidatus Omnitrophus magneticus, assembly GCA_000954095.1. Classification (GTDB taxonomy): domain Bacteria; phylum Omnitrophota; class Gorgyraeia; order Tantalellales; family Tantalellaceae; genus Omnitrophus_A; species Omnitrophus_A magneticus. The sequence continues at coordinate 907 of JYNY01000531.1, forward strand.
AGTCCGCGCGCTGGTTCTGTCATAGAAGACACATTCGGCACAACCTCCGCGTGAATCTTATTGATTTCCATATCATAAACACTTTTATATAAAAGCCCTAAAGATTCCAATGGAAGTGTTCTAGCGTAAACACCCGAAACACCCTTTAATTCTTCAGTTGAGAGACGCGCGATTTTTTCAGGTGTTAACTCTCCGCCTAATTTTAAGCGCAACATATCTTCAGTTAATCGCGCGGTAAAATCTTTAATCAGCGCCTCAAGTTTAGCAACATCAATCGCGCCGGTAGTTTTGTCTACCATTTTGTCAAGCGCTGACTCATCCAATAGCGCGCAGACTGTATTTTCTTGGTCTTGCGTTTTTTCATTGAGTTCGATCAGCATTGCTTCATAGTCTTTAGCTAAAAGTGGTATAAACTCTTTAATGCGGAGCTTCTTGGCAAGTTCTTCAATATTGTCGGAACTTTGAAGTTTCGTGTAATATTCCCCCGTAATGCCGATGAAAATATTGAAATTAAATTTAGATTCTTTTTCGCCATACAAAGAAATACTACCGCGTTCATTGTCTCGATTATTAAACCATCCTACTAATGCAAGTGTTATAAGTCCTATATATAAATATAAAGGAACTCCACAAACTGCCCCTACTATAACGCTACATATTGTAAATAGTCCCCCAAAGATACTTATGTCTTTTTTTAGTATGCCATCTGACGTTAACCCTCGAACGGCGAACCCTATTAGGAAGACCAATTCCATTATTCCCATAAAATTATGTGCGAATAATTCTTTTTTTGAAATACCATAGTTTATCGTGGCATTCGTTAATCCTTCAGTGGTGTTGGCTGCATTGACTAATCCCGGTAAGAATATTGTTCCTGCTATAATAGATGTTGCAAGTAAAATGATCCAACCATAACCATTTCTTTTTTTATTCTTTTCTTTTGACCATGCATCGCTTGGATTCCGCGACGCATCATTCTCTCGGCCACCTCTATTAAACCATCCTACTAATGCAAGTGTTATAAGTCCTATATATAAATATAAAGGAACTCCACAAACTGCCCCTACTATAACGCTACATATTGTAAATAGTCCCCCAAAGATACTTATGTCTTTTTTTAGTATGCCATCTGACGTTAACCCTCGAACGGCGAACCCTATTAGGAAGACCAATTCCATTATTCCCATAAAATTATGTGCGAATAATTCTTTTTTTGAAATACCATAGTTTATCGTGGCATTCGTTAATCCTTCAGTGGTGTTGGCTGCATTGACTAATCCCGGTAAGAATATTGTTCCTGCTATAATAGATGTTGCAAGTAAAATGATCCAACCATAACCATTTCTTTTTTTATTCTTTTCTTTTGACCATGCATCGCTTGGATTCCGCGACGCATCATTCTCTCGGCCACCTCTATTATCTCTTTCCCTAATATTGTCTCTTCGTTCTTGAGAATCTCTATGTTCATTCCAATCACGACTTGGATTTCGCGTGTCATCGTCTCTGCTACCATAACCAGCCATTAAGAAAAACCCTAATCCGGACAAACCACCTATTAAATTACCGTGGGTATTAACATCAGTTATTGTGAATTCCGCTACGTTCGCAATGCCGTTTAACAACATAAAAATCGCGCCTGTTATTCCCGCTGTCGTGAGCATTACCCCAAGACGGCTGAAGCCGGATTCAGATGATTTTGATTTCGGAGACTCTTTCTTGTCTTTTTTTGTTTTTAAAAACTTCTTATAAAAAATAATGCCAATAAAAATGGCCAAAATACTAAACGATATAACAACTTTTTTAAAAATTCCTTCAGACGCATTAGGATTCATGGCAACAGCCTCTTCTCTAAGAACATCTTCATACAGTAATTCAAGGATTCTTGCGATTATCAGAGGATTCTTAGCAACAGCCGATCTTACAAAAGGATGTTTATCCTTAGCCAACATTGCCAAAGTTTCTTTAGGCGTATTAGGATTCTTAGCAACAGAAATTCTTACAAAATGATTTTCATCCATCGCCAATTTTGCCAAAGTTTCTTGATACGTCTTAAGATTCGCCAACATTGCCAAAGTTTCTTTAGGCGTATTAGGATTCTTAGCAACAGCCGATCTTACAAAAGGATGTTTATCCTTAGCCAACATTGCCAAAGTTTCTTTAGACGTATTAGGATTCATGGCAACAGCCTCTCTTATATCAGAATTTTTATCATTCGCCAATTTTGCCAAAGTTTCTTTAGGCGTATTAGGATTCTTGGCAGAAAACAGTCTTACCTCAGGATTTTTATCATACGCTAAACTTTCCAAAGGTATTTGAGCTTCGACTATTTTTACCGCGGGATTTATTTGAGTAGGAATTACCGGTGACATGATTGTTCCAAACATTCCCAATAACATCGCGCCAATCCCGAGTTTTTTCTTAAAATATTTTATCGCGATATATCCTAATCCAACCACTCCGCCTATCGCGCCGAGTCCTAGAACTATATCTAATCCCGCTTTTATCGCAATAGCTCCTATACCCCCTAAGCCCAATACTCCCGCTGTCGTGAGTATTACTCCAAGACGGCTGAAGCCGGATTCAGATGATTTTGATTTCGGAGACTCTTTCTTGTCTTTTTTTGTTTTTAAAAACTTCTTATAAAAAATAATGCCAATAAAAATGGCCAAAATACTAAACGATATAACAACTTTTTTAAAAATTCCTTCAGACGCATTAGGATTCATGGCAACAGCCTCTTCTCTAAGAACATCTTCATACAGTAATTCAAGGATTCTTGCGATTATCTGAGGATTCTTAGCAACAGCCGATCTTACAAAAGGATGTTTATCCTTAGCCAACA
>JYNY01000532.1 GCA_000954095.1 Candidatus Omnitrophus magneticus
GGTACAATCCTTTCTGTCAGTCGCTTCTTTTTTAGCAACCTCAAACTCGAAATCAAGATGGCTGTCCCGCCTTCTCATTAAAAAAATCAACCGCGCCACATCAACGCCAATCTCATCAATGATTTCCCTTAAAGAAATAAATTCCGCTCTACGTGTAGACATGGAAACCGCTACACCATTTCGAAGCAGTGTAGCCAACTGAACTATAAGAATATCTATAGAGGATTTATCATATCCCATAGCAGAAACAGCCGCTTTCATTCTGTTTATATATCCATGATGATCCGGCCCTAACAAGTCAATAATTTTCTCAAACTTCCGTAAATATTTATCTTTATGATACGCTATATCCGGCGCTAAATATGTATACGAACCATCGCTTTTACGAACAACCCGATCCTTATCATCTCCAAATGCCGTTGACTTAAACCATTTAGCTCCGTCTTGTTCATAAAGATAGCCGGCTTTTTCCAGCTCTTCTAAAGTGCGTTCGACAATTTTTCTTTCCTCAAATTCTGCTTGGCTTGTCCATACATCAAAATGAACCCTAAAATCTTCAAGGTCTTTTCTAATAAGATTCATTATGCTTTCTACTGCGTATTTTCTAAAAAAATTACTAGTTTTTTCTGTTTCTTCTAAAAACATTTCCCCGTGTTTTTCTTTTATTTCTTTAGCAATATCAATAACATATTCCCCGACATACCCGTCCTCCGGCAAACTATCCTCTTTCCCGCATAAATTCCTATACCTAATTTCTAGCGACTTTCCCAGCATATTAATCTGCCTGCCGCAGTCATTAAGATAATATTCTGTTGTCACGTCATATCCATTAAATTTTAATATTCGCGCTAAAGCATCGCCTATCGCGGCTTGTCTCGCGTGCGCAATCGTAAGAGGTCCTGTAGGATTCGCTGAAACAAATTCTATATTAACTCTCTTCCCGCCAAAGTCGCTATTCTGCCCAAACTTTTCTTTATTCTTAAATATTTCCAAAAGAATATTTTCATAATATTTATCAGAAAGCCAAAGATTAATAAACGCGCCTTTTACTTCAATACCGTCGATAAAAGAATTAATGTCGCTTCTCTGATTAAATATTTTTTTTATTTTTTCACTGATATGTTGAGCTAAAATGACAGGATTTGCTTTTACTTGTTTTGCTAAAACCATAGCGATATTGGAAGTGATATCCCCATGAAGTTTTTCTTTTGGGGCATCGAGGGAAATAAGAGAAGAAGAAATATCCGCACGACAAGCGGACTCTTCCGCGAAATATTGGTTTATGCCTTCGCTGAAGATTTGGATAATTTTTTCTTTAAAGTTTTTTTCAAGCATTTTTCATTAATTTCTTCTCTTGGAGCAGAGAGCCACAACCGTTCTATCCCATAAAAATTGCGCGCGTCTTTATAAAAAACATGCGCTATTACATCTCCCGCGTCAACCAATGTCAAAGAAGTATTATTTTTCCCCTCTAGGCGAGCGTTTTGCGTTTAGTGCACGAACAGCGACACGTAAACGCCTTCCAAAGACAATCTTTCTTCCTTTTTATCATTAAATTCTTTTATACTTCAAGTTCTCACATAATCATATTGTATTTTAAGAACTATTAAA
>JYNY01000541.1 GCA_000954095.1 Candidatus Omnitrophus magneticus
CTCCTTCTATTCAATCTGCTGAACATGCCTTAATAAATCTCGAAAATAAATGGTCCGACAAATATCCTTTAGCTGTAAAACCTTGGAAAAATAACTGGATTCATATCTCTACTTTTTTTAAATATCCTGATGAAATCCGAAAATTAATTTATACAACTAATTCTGTAGAAGCCTTACATCGCCAATTCCGTAAGGTAACAAAAAATCGTTCCCTTTTCCCTACTGATGACGCCCTTTTAAAAATACTCTATTTAGCCTCTCAGGAAATTACAAAAAAATGGACTAACCCTATTCATAACTGGGCTCTTGTTATTTCTCAACTTGCTATTATGTTTGAAGGGAGGTTCAACCTATAAAAAAAATAGTTTTTTCCTGTTTACACAAAATATTTGACAGTCTCAAAAACTAGTTGAAATTCCTTAATTTTAAAATCAGAAATTCTGGCTGGTGTTGCGCTTAACAGATCTATCAATGTCAACCTTGATAATAATGCTTCTTTTATTATCCTACAATCCTGTCCGATAAAACTATTTCACCAAAAAACTAGTTGAAATTCCTTAATTTTAAAATCAGAAATTCTGGCTGGTGTTGCGCTTAACAGATCTATCAATGTCAACCTTGATAATAATGCTTCTTTTATTATCCTATGCAAATAAAATAACGATTTTTCATATTTAGATTGGTATTTTATATATGTCAAAAGTAAATAATATATCATCGCTATCCAGACTTGACTCATCACCGCATTTTTACTTGTTCCCAAAAATGTTTTTATTTGTAAATTCTGTTTTATCCATCTAAAAAATATTTCTATTTGCCATCTTGTTTTATATATTTGTACGATCGTTTTAGCTGACAGTTTAAAATTGTTGGTAACAAAACTAACTACTTCGTCACTTTTTTCATCTAAAAATCTTATCATTCTTAAATTCTTTTCATATTTTTTATTTTCTAGTTTTATTTTTTCATCAGACAATATCCCGTCTTTCATTGCCTCTAGATGCTGTCCGAGAACTGTATATTTTAGATTGTTTTTTAATTTAGTCACAAAATAACTCTTAGAAAAGTCAATATTACTCCATAGTTCAAGGTCTGTATACGCACGGTCAAAACAATATATGCTGTCCGGTTTAATATTTAATTTATCCTTAGCTATTCTTATATCAGAAATATTCCCTTCAGTTATCACTG
>JYNY01000533.1 GCA_000954095.1 Candidatus Omnitrophus magneticus
CCCTCCAGATATTCGTTTTACGGTTAAAAACCGCGTATTGCTATAGCGAATTCGCGTATAATCCTTAGCTTCCCAAGCTGAAGGTCGCGGGTTCGAGCCCCGTCGCCCGCTCCAGCACTTGTCTCATGTGTCTTCCAACAAATCTTTATAAAAAGTGTCGTTTTTTGTCATAAGACTGACATTTTTTGCTAATCTTGCATCTGAAAATCAATAGTGCTTGCTGAGTTATTGGGATTGATACAGCAGTATTGCTGTCTTGTAATCCTCCAAAACATTACATGATTAGAAAAAATATAAACTCAGATAAGCTTATAAATCAAAGCGCCAGGTGTAAACTATAATAGTATGCGAATTGTTTCATTACAAGCTGCAAAGATTGGCACACTAAGTGCATTATTTTGACAATTAGAGACGCAGTTAGGTGGGAAGCGAAGGATTATACGCGAATTCGCTATAACAATACGCGGTTTTTAACCGTAAAACGAATATCTGGAGGGATTAAACAATGTTTAAAACAATCGCAGAAATGAAAAAAAGAGATGAAAGAGGTTTTACACTGATCGAGCTTTTGATAGTTATCGCTATAATAGGCATACTGACAGCCATCGCGGTGCCGGCGTTCCTGGGGCAGAGAGAAAAAGCAAAAGTAAGAGCGGTAGAAAGCGGTTCCAAAGGCGCAGTGTCAGAGGTTCAGGGGTGGTTGGACTCACTGGTAGCTGGGGATCCATTCCTAGCGTTAAATACAGGGGGAACAGAGATTTGTATAGAGTCAACGACGGCTTCAGGAAACAAGACGTGTCAGTCCGTGTATAGTCAGGCAAGTGACGCTACTTACACGACAATTGATGAACTTATGAACATTATCATAAATCACCACGCTGGAAAAAACGAGAAGAGTCCATACAACGCTCAACAGAGCCTTTTTGTAAGAGACACGGCGGCTCAGGGCTCAGTAATGATAACATCAAGCGGCACTCGCACACTTAGAATACAGG
>JYNY01000534.1 GCA_000954095.1 Candidatus Omnitrophus magneticus
ACGAATAGCTGTATCAAACTTGCCTCTGTATACAGGATCCCATCCGTTATATGTTACATTCGTAGTAGCTGTTGTATTACCAAGATTTTCCTCGCCGGAATATAAAATATATTCAGCGCCAACAAACGGTCTCCACGAAAAATTACCTTGGAAATAACGGCATCATCAACTAGTATATATTGAAAACGATATCTTTAGCACGGACTATATATGTGTTGCGGTGGACACTGCTACTCAAAACGATAATTATGGAATGATTGATTATAATAACGGCAGTGTTGTGGTGTACCGTGTTTCAGACGGCGCTTTAGGAATAGATAGAGACGGTCCATATAGAAAATATAAATACGCCGATATAAATAATGACGTTAAAATTAACGCG
>JYNY01000535.1 GCA_000954095.1 Candidatus Omnitrophus magneticus
TTTGTTTAAGAGAAAGCATTAAAATAGAAATAATTATTTCATGTGAAGAGATATTTAATGATTTAGAAGTAGAAAAAGAAGACATAGACTTAAACGGGATTAAAAATATTATAGAAGAATGGTTTATTACAAATAACAGATTTATATGAATATAAAAAAGACTATAAAAAAGCATTAGAATATATGATTGCTGATAGAGATAAATATGTAAGCGATTGGGCCAAAGAACCAATTGTTGAACGTGTTAAGTATCTTGAGTACGTGTTAAAAGGTGAATATGATCTCGCTGTTGAACATGCGCGCATGGCTCTTGAATTAGACAAGAGGCTTCCAAATAGACCAAAAATTGGCAGTTCAGATTACATCGAGCGTCTAAATGATGTTATTGCGGCAAAAGAATATATTGAAGGTTTTAGCCAAACAAATAAATAGAAGGGATAGAGAGATTTTCAGATTTGACGAGACAATATTTAAAGTGTATGTTTTATCTATATTAGAATGACGGGTAAGGAGGATGTATGAAAAAAGGAGTAATACTTTTTTGGGCTAGTTTAACGATTGTATATCTTGTTCTTGCAGTATGCCATTTTTACGCGAGTAATGGAAAAATAGCATTGTTTCTTAAAAGTGACCGTCCATCGGCAAATACAGGAACTATAAAAGTTTTTGGGAGTGATTTAGACCAACCTTTAGA
>JYNY01000536.1 GCA_000954095.1 Candidatus Omnitrophus magneticus
AACCAGGGGTGGAACCAGGGGTGGAACCAGGGGTGGAACCAGGGGTGGAACCAGGACAAAGGCTTATGGATGGCAATAGCGGGTTTACGCTGATTGAGCTGATGCTGGTGACTGCAAGAAGAGGGTTATTTATCGCTTGAAACAACTCGGCATTCAGTATAAAAAGAATGAAATTTTCTGGAAAGATCATTAAGATATGTAACAATCTTGCTTGGCTCTAACGCGTCTCCAGCGGATTGCACGACAAAAGGGAATTCGCTTAACGCTCGTATAAAAACTTTTTCCGTTTTATGCGAAAGAAGAGACAAAGAAGCGCCTTCCAAAGACAATCGTTCTTCCTGTTTATCATTAAATTCTTTTATACTGCAAATTCTCGCGTGAGCATATTGTATGTAATAAACCGGGTTGTCGTTCGATTCTTTTTTAGCAACCTCAATATCGAAATCAAGATGGCTGTCCAGCCTTCTCATTAAAAAAATAAACCGCGCCACATCAACGCCAATCTCATCAAT
>JYNY01000537.1 GCA_000954095.1 Candidatus Omnitrophus magneticus
GGGGGGGAAGGGGAAGGGGGAAAAAGAGAGAGAAAAAGGGAAGAGAGGAGGAAGAGGAAGAGGGGGAGAAGAGAAAGGGGGGAGAGGGAGAGAAAAGGAAAGAAGAGGGAAAAAGAGGAAAAGAAAAGAAGAAGGAAAAGAAAAGGAAAAGGGAAAAGGAGAAAGAAAAAGGAGAAAGGAGGAAGAAAGAAGGAAAGAAAAAAAAAGAGGAGAAAGGAAGATTACGTTTAGAGATGAGAAGGCTGAGATGAAAGCCGGAACTTGGATCGTTTGAGGAATATTCTTTTGATGTGCCACCTTCTTTCTTGCGCAATTCGCGGTAAACTTTTTGCTTAATCTCAATCGCGCGGAGGCTTTGAGATTGCTTATCTTTTTCAGTTTCAAAAGGAGTAGTTAACAAATATTCCTTGTCAACACCCTCTAATTCAAACCCAGTTTCTTCGCCTATTCCAGAAAGTAT
>JYNY01000538.1 GCA_000954095.1 Candidatus Omnitrophus magneticus
ACGCTTTAACACCATTGCCATACTGTACGGGTTGAGCGACTCCCTCTGGAAATTCAGCCTTATTACGTTTTCCACAACTTGGACAATCCTTTATTTCAGCCTTATGTTCTGTTACATATATTTTTATTGGCGGCACATCAAATACTTGACGTTTTTCATAATCAACAACTTCTATGTCGATAAGGCTAATATTACAGTTGCCACATCTTCCAACTCTATGTACTTCTGTATGATTTGGATTATCTACCATAGTCAGCGTGTGACCTTGATGACCATTCTGTCCACCTGTTTTCTTATCGCTACGATCTCTTAAACTACTTGTTCGCGGCTTTTTGTATCCATCACTGGATGGAGGTTTGCTACTATTTTTACTGCTTTTGGAAACTTGAGATTGTAGGTCTTTAACTTGAACGCTTAACATTTCAATGTAGTCAATCATTTTCTCGAATAGATTAACAACCGAGTCTTCACCCTCTTTATAGGCCTTCCTTATTTCCTCTTTATTCGGTAGTTGTATCATATTTACTCTATAACCAGACTCATCATTTAAGTCTTATCTATCATATCATTTTATGAAAATTGTATGTTTGACTTTTTTCTGCCTGAGCAGTTACAACGCAAGGAAACAAGGGAAGGAGAATCTAACATGAAGGAGGAAAACACGGTTTTTGATGAAAGAACTCTACCTATCTCGTATGACAGTGAGACAGGTACGATGCTCTATCTCGACGACATTAAGTCCGGGAAAAATCTTATTTGAATTTTGCTCAGTTAAACCCGGAATCAGTGAAAAAGGTCGTCGTCGAAAGAATCCGTAAAGCTCCTGATCTAGGACTATGCGTAATCGGCAATAGTCTTGATAATGACGCATCGAAAGAGGCGTCAGTGGAAGAAGTGATGAAAGGGAGCAGCATCGGCAAAGATATGATAGAAATCGAGATGAGAGCGATCCATATGCTCATGAAAGCGGAAATGATTTAACCAAGTTAAGAAGGAGCTAAAAACAGATAAGGACGCTAGAATTACAAATTAGCACTTTGCTGACTATTTACCCAAACAAAAGGGGGTGACGTCTTCCTAAAAAGGCATCATCCCTAAAAACCGAATAATCCCATGATAGCACACAGCCCATCCTAATCCACTAACTTACGACCCCCAACATCAACCTTAAATCAAGGCCGACACTCTATTGTTTACCCAATAAAAACTTTTTGCCGTATAGTGACGACGTATATATAAAAAAATAATTAAATATGTTATAATGATAGATGCACTTTTAAAGTGAAAATATAGTTTTCTTGTCGATTATAGCCTAAATTAATTAAGGAGGGACATAGTATGAAACGAATATTGGTGTTAGGGGGGGGCAGCGCTGGCGTAATGTTCTCCAATAGAATGAGACGTGAGTTCGGTCAAGACGAGTTAGAAATCGTGGTAATAGAAAAAAGCGAGAAACATATCTATCAGCCGGCGTTCACCCTTGTCGTCTTCGATCTGGATGACCCCAAGAACCTCGTAAGACCCACCAAAGACCTCTTCTTTGATGGTATTAAACTGGTAATAGACGAAGTAACAAAAATACACCCGGAAGAGAATAAAGTCACCACCACAAAAAATGGAGACTATTCATACGATTACCTGGTAATAGCCACCGGAGGCAGACTCGTCTACGGCGAACCTGAAGGAATGAAAGAAGGTCTCGAAAAAGGAACAAACCTGTTTACCTTCTATAATATGGACGGAGCCGTTAAACTTAGAGACGCCCTGAAAAACTTCGACGGCGGCACAATAGCCTCTACAGTATGTGAAATGCCTATCAAGTGTCCGGCAGCCCCCATGAAGTTCATCATGATGGCAGAGGATATGTCGCGAAGAATGGGAATCAGGGACAAATGCAAATTCGTCTTTACCACACCTATGCCGGCAGTGTTTAGCAGACAGCCCTACGCCTCCAAGTTAGAGAGCATCTTCAAGGCAAGAGGAATTGAAACAGTGCCAAACTTTACCCCCTCGGAAGTAGATCACGATAAGGGAATAATTAAAGATTTCGGTGGAAAAGAGGTAAAATTTGACCTCATGTCCATAACCCCGCCCCATGAAGGGATGTCACTAATAGAAAACTCGGAAGGTGTAGGAGACGCCGCAAACTGGGTAACATGCGATAAGCATCGCATGGTAAGCAAAAAATTTGAAAACATCTACGGCATAGGCGACGCTACAGACTTCCCAACCTCCAAGACCGCGTCAGGAATCAGAAAACAGGCGAAGGTGTTAGTTTCCATTTTTAAGGCAATACTTAAAGGCGAAGCACCTACCGCCACATATGATGGCGAGATTATTTGCCCAATGTTGACCAGATATAATAGGGTTATGTTTGCTCACTTCAACTATGAAGAGGCTATCTCCCCCGCCATTGAAAGTTATGCCAACTGGGTTTTGAAGGTCCATATGTTAAGGCCTCTTTACTTTAATCTCATGCTCAATGGCCTTGTATAAACCTCTTGAGGTAATTTTCAAGGAGTAAACTAAGGAGTAAACTAAGGAGTAAACTATGGCTAAAAAAAGTCAAACCTCACAATCAAACGGCAATCAGCCGCAACAAGTGACTACTCAGCTGGAAGGCATACTCCAGAGGGTTAAGGTGCTGGAGGGCTTTGCTTCTGATCTTATGCCGGGAGTAGAGAGGATAACCAAAGAACTTAATGAAACAATCAACGACCTGCGAACCCGTTACGAAAGAGATGAGACGCTCCAGTTGATAAAAAAGGTTGGAGACAACATCCCTGTTTTCATAGAATTGCTCGATCTGATGAAATACTTCAAGGGCATGATTGAGGACGTAGCACCCGCCGCCGACAAGATTCCTCATGAGATAGGCAATACAATCAATGAGCTTCGCCTTCGTTATGAACGTGACGAAACTCTGACCCTCATTAAAAAAGTAGGCGATCACATTCCTACGTTTATTGAAATGCTTGATCTTATGAGCGCCTTTAAGGGTATGGTTGAAGATGTAATGCCAACCACCGATAAAATTGTACACGAACTAACCCCAACAATCAATATGTTGAGAGAAACCTTCGAGAAAGACGAACTCCTCGAATTGCTTAAGAGAACGGGCGACAACATGGGGGCTTTCAATAAATTATTAGATTTCCTTGAGAAATTCCACAAATCAGGAGACCTCGACTATGCCCTCGAAACACTAATGACTAAGGAAACTGAATATATGCTCAGAGGTATGGAGAAGTGTGCCGTCGTCACTATGAAAGAACTAATGGAGAAACCCCTTAAACCTGGCTTCAAGACCCTGTTCTCAGCCATGAGAAACCCTGAGGTTCAAAAGGGCTTTGTCCTGATGACCACATTCGCCAAGAATATGCCTCAATGTATGCTTGATACAGCCGTCGCGGCTAAAGAGGAATTATCTAAAGAAGAAGTATGCACAGAAAAAACAATGGGAGATGGAACCGTGTAGAAGCAAACCCATAAATATTTCTATTACGAATAATTTCGCACTGGTTTTCTATACAATGCCTTTTTTAATTATATCGTGAATATGAACGACGCCTTTGGCCCTTCCTGACTTATCGGGGATTATTAGAGTTGTTATAGAATATTCCTCCATAATGGATAGGGCCTTTAAGGCTAGTTCTTCTTCGGCTATGGTCTTGGGATATTTGGTCATTATTGATAAGGCGTCCATTTTAAAGCACTCGGAGCCCCACTTTTCGATGCCTCTTCGTAAGTCTCCGTCTGTTATTACACCAAGTATTCTTCTATCCTCGTCTGTTACTATGGCTATCCCAAGTCGTTTAGAGGATATTACCACAATCGCTTCGGTCATCTGTGCCTCTGCTGTAATAATGGGTAGGGAATCTTCGGTATACATGAGGTCACTGACAGTGACGAAGTATCTTTTACCGAGCGCTCCACCCGGGTGAAAGGACGCGAAATCCTCCGTCCTGAACCCCCTCTCATTCAAAAGAACAACGGCCAGGGCGTCTCCCATAGCCAGGGTCGCCGTGGTGGAAGAGGTGGGGGCTATGCCAAGGGGGCAGGCCTCTTCTCTGACAGAAATGTCAATGTTGACGTTTGATAGTCGGGCAATCGTCGAGTTTTTGTCGCCTGTCATAGATATTATCGCCAGGTTGAATCTTTTAAAGAAGGGAATCAGTTTGAGTATCTCTTCGGTTTCGCCACTGTTTGATATAGCGATTACTACGTCGCCGTGGGCAATCATACCGAGGTCGCCGTGGCTGGCTTCGGCGGGGTGCATGAAAAACGACGGCGTACCCGTAGAGGCCAGCGTGGCGGCTATCTTCTTGCCTACAAGACCGGATTTGCCCATGCCCGTTACCACAACTTTATTTTTTGTGTTCAGTATCAGGTCTATGGCCTTTGTAAAATTGTCATCCAGTTTAGCGATCAACTCCGCCACGGAATCTGCTTCTGTTTGCAGAACTTTCGCCGCCTCTTTTAGTCTGCTGGTCTTATCTGACATCTCAACCTTTAATGATCTCAACGACTCGTTTTCTTCCTCTATCGAACCTAACTATACGATGCCTTCCGGGATGAATTGTCATCTTTTCGAGTCTCTTATTGCCATCAAGGAATCCCTTGTTCCATGTAATAGATAAACGGTCCGAAAAACGCTCAAAAGTTCGACAATCCCGAGGGGCAATGCGCTCTCTCGTCTCGGGGAATTTATTTGGCGCCTTTAATGCTACTTCCATGGGTGCATTCAAGGTGTTGCATATGTTATAGGCGTACCTATGTGGCCTTGCCATGGGTTGTCCGTAAACCGAAGATGGTTCAAGGATACATAAAACTGACAACAGTAAAACCAATCGCGTTGTTATCTTCGCTGTTTTCATGATTTTCTCCCTAGTTTCTTAAGCGCTATAGAATAGACTCGCGCAAACTTCTATAATTTACATATAAATACACTAAAGACGGCTTCGATAAATAGTCAAGAGCTTAATTGCGGAGAAAGCATTATGAAGAATACACGCTCGTTAGCAAAAAAAACAGCCTAAAAGAGGCCAAACGAGCTTTAGGAGCTAGACAACCTAAACGGCTCGTCTGGCTCCCCAATACACATGAAATAAACACACAATGCACCATACACATAGCCAAGATTCAGGAGAAACCAGGTCGTTTGACAATATTAAACAAAACTCAGCACTTTATCTAGTGTAGCCATGCACATTCCCACGCACTCTTTAACACCCGCATTCCCCTTATTGACTCTGAAGCGGTGCTCTTTTTTGCCTTTAAATTGTGGTGATGCACTTTTTTGCGTGCTTGTGGTGACGTATATTCGCGTGCTTGTGGCAACACTTCGCGTGCTTAATTGCAACACTTCGCGCGCTTGTGGCAACACTTCGCGTGCTTGTGGCAACACTTCGCGTGCTTGCGACAACACTTCGCGTGATTGCGGCAACACTTCGCGTGCTTGTAGCAGCACTTCGCGTGGTGGTGATGACGCACCTTCGCGTCAGCCAAATCTGGCCCTACGAAAAAGAAAACCGCGAACAACAACATTAGCTGCATTGCGGCCTTCATGATACTAAATGCCTTGTCCTTGAGTTCTAATTGCTTTCTCATTGCTTTCTCCTTATTTTTATATTCTGAAGCGCACAGGCTCCTATACAAGATAAACATACACCAAAGATGGCTTCAAGGTCAACAGTATATTAAAAAAATATGTACGATTTATCAAGGCCTCAACATAAATCCCACATCAGGAGCGATTATGATCCCTTGAATGCCTCGAGGACTTCCCTCATGATCTGGTCTTTGTTGTCCATGTACTTGGGCGATATGTGAAGCACTTTGATCTTGCGCGCCTTTGATTCTCGACCAATTAGACCAGCCAGTCCCGAAGTGAGGTGATTTCTGGCCACCGCTCTTTGTCGTTCTCCTTCGGGAAAACCGCCTCTATATATAGGACGTGGGAATCGCGAGCCAGGGCTACGGCCTTTTCTATGTTGTTATTTGTGGGGGATATGTCGGTAATGTAGGTGATCTTTTGGCCGGGGGTGATTATAGCCATATCTTTTAGCTCGCTCATGGTATGAGGAACGCCGTTTATATTAAAAGAAACACTGTCAGGCAGGCCGAGTCTCAGGGCGCGTTTGTATTCTTTTAGCCAGGGACCAGGGGTGTATCCTTTGTCTGTTAGGATGGTTTTGTCAATATTGATGTGAAGGTCCTCCTTAAGAGAAAAGCCCAGGACATCTATGCCGTGATCAAAAATTTGCTTGATAGGTTAAAGAAATACAAGAAAGAAACCCTGTTGTTTATGA
>JYNY01000539.1 GCA_000954095.1 Candidatus Omnitrophus magneticus
ATCGGAAAACTACGAGTGGAAAACGAGTGGTATAAAAAAAAATCTGAGCAGTTTTAAATTAATACTTTTAAAAATGTTTTATAAATTCTTTCCAACAAAACTATTTTATCAAAAAAATAAAATAAAATCAACTATTGTCGCACTAACATGAAAATATTACAATTCAACAGTTTAATAAATAACAATCTGAATTATAAGGGAAATACATATATAATAAAAACAATGTTTTATAAGTATTATAAAAAATAACATAATAAAAAATATAAATCAAACTTTTTAAACTAAACTTAAGGTTAGTGCCCTATTTACAAATATATCCCCAAAAAGTCCAATCCTGTCCGGTAAAACTTTTGTAATCACTAAGCGGATAATAAGTATTCACTAAGCGCTTGATAATTGTCCTAGTCATTCTCGTTTTCCATTCTGTCATTCCTGCGCAAGCAGGAATCCATACAGGTGGGATAAGATTTCAGAAAAATA
>JYNY01000540.1 GCA_000954095.1 Candidatus Omnitrophus magneticus
TGGATTCCTGCTTGCGCAGGAATGACACTTTTTATATTTTTGTTATTTCCGCGAAAAGCGGGATGGAAGTACATTGTTATTTCCGCTTCTCTTTTTGTCATTCCCGCTTCTCTTTTTGTCATTCCCGCGAAAGCGGGAATCCATGGGAGTTGTGCGAGGTTTTTAAAAGAGTGTTATAGCCTTTTCTGGATTCCTGCTTGCGCAGGAATGACACTTTTTATATTTTTGTTATTTCCGCGAAAAGCGGGATGGAAGTACATTGTTATTTCCGCTTCTCTTTTTGTCATTCCCGCTTCTCTTTTTGTCATTCCCGCGAAAGCGGGAATCCATGGGAGTTGTGCGAGGTTTTTAAAAGAGTGTTATAGCCTTTTCTGGATTCCTGCTTGCGCAGGAATGACAGAGTTTTTTTTGTCATTCCCGCGAAAGCGGGAATCCATGAGGGTTGTGTAAGGTTTTGTAGTAGTCATAAATAATAATAAATAAGGAGAAGAAGGAACATGAGCGGGGCTAGTTTTAATTTGTTTAGAAAATTTAAGATTTTTAATATTTGTATCGCGTTTAATTTTTTATTATCAAATTTTAGTTTTTCGCAGGAATTAGCACCGCTTTTATCTCCTCGTGATAATTTTGTTCAGGCGCTACAAACCAGTGAAATCAGTATTCCCCGCGAGTACGGAAAACTAATATCCAAATTTGACGGCCGGGATAATAAAGTAATAATCAATATTCAGGACGCCCATTGCGATTATAAGGGGCAAAAAAATATAGCAGGGCTCATAAAATATTTTCAAAAAAATTATAATGTTAATTTTGCTACGGTTGAAGGAGCGGACGGCATTATTGACACATCATGGTTTAACGCGTTTCCTTCTCAAATGTCAAAAATAAAAGCCGCGGAACACTTTCTTAAAAAAGGCGATATAACTGCTGTGGAATATTTTTCTATTTTGAATGAAAATAAATTCACTATTTTCGGCGCTGAAGATAGAAAACTTTATATTGAAAATTTGAATAAATTTCTTACCGCGTATCCTCATAGGGAAAAATTTTTAGAATATTACGGGAAAATCCGACTAGAACTTTCCGCGTTAAAAAAATTAGTATATAGCGAGGATCTTATTAAGTTTGACGCGCTGACTCAGCTTGAAAATAAATTTGAGGAATATATCATTTCTTTGCAAAAGACGATTGAAGAGAAAGGGATTGATACTAAGTCCGCGGTTAACTTTAGAGCCATGATAGATACTATCCGTTTGGAAAAAACAATAGACTTTAATATTGTTAATAAGGAAAGAGATGAGCTTCTTGATAAATTATCCGTTAAACTTTCGGGCACGGAACTAAAAGATTTAGCCGGTAAAAGTATTGCCTTGAAATCCGGTGAAATATCAGAACAGTTTTTTTATTCTTATCTAAAAGATAAAACATTGTCTAATGGTATGGATTTATCTAAAGACGCTCCTAATTTATACCGTTTTGTTGAATATCTGAATATTTATTCTAAAGTAGAACATGAGAAATTATTTAAAGAGATTGACGCGGTAGTTGAAAATATAAAATTAGTAATGTTTAGAAATGATGAAGAAAGAGGTTTGGACAAACTTTGGAAAAATATAAACATAATTATCAATATTGTGGATTTGAAAATAAAAAGGGAAGATTTTGATTTCTATATAAACAATAAAGAAGATTTTCGTTCTATCGTATTCACTAGTTTTTTACAAGAAAAGTCAAAGAAATATGGCATTACATCCGCTGTGAATTCTGATTTATTTATGGAAAAATTATTATTAGAGTTAGTTGATTTTTATGATATTGCCGTAAAACGAGATAAAGCGCTTGCTTCGAACACCCTTAACGCGCTTAAGGCTAATGGACAATCTATAGGCATATTGATAAGCGGCGGTTTTCATACAAAAGGATTTTCTGATATTTTCGCGCGGCTTTCTGTGTCAAATATTGTTATAGGCCCTGAAATAACAGGCGGAGCGCATAATTTTTATTTAAGAATGTTGGCTGGAGATAATACGGATAATTTTAGTGCGGGTGCCGCAGAAATAAAATCAGAGAACACGTTACAAATTCCTAATAAATTATGCGGAATATGTTCTGACCCCGCGATAAAGAATGAATTTATTGAAAAAAACAGGGAAATATTTTTACGAGAATTCGTGAAAAGGTTAGTCGCTAGTTATAGCGAAGAATATAGCGGTAAAACTAATGAAGAAATTATTAATCTTGTCAGAATAAATTTTACCGAGTGTTCTAAAAATTGTCCGCCTGATTATAAGTCTGGTTCAGAGTATATGAAAAAAGTTTTAGAGGAACTTTCGCGTAATTCTCAAAATTCATCTTTGAATTCTAAAAAATCTCCCGGCGCGTCTACTATTTCCGTGAAAGAGAAAGATGAAATAGAAGCAATAATAAAGTCTTGTGAAGATAAAGGTAATTATGAAGACATTAAACTTTCTATTGAAGTTATGAATATATTGCGAAATGAAAATAGCGGTTTTAATGAAAGAGAGCAATTAATTAATGATTTAAATAACGGAAAAATTGTAATTAGAGCTTTAGATTTTGGGAATCAAGTTGGTTTTATTCGTGACAATCCGATTGACGGAAAATTATACGCGTATTCCAAAATGGATGGAGAAAAAATAATTATATATGTGACAAAAAATTTCGCTTTTTTATCAAACCCGTATTATAAAAAAGAATTGATTCATACTGAATTAGGGCGGACTATTGTTGATAGAGGGTTCGCGATGATGGCTCAAACCGTAGCGCATGAATACGTGGAAACAAAAATTGGAAAAAAACACTCTATGGCAGTAAACGATGAAATGTGTTTTCTTTCAAACGTAGCTACTATGGCCGGGGTTTCAGATATAAATCTTTTTATTTTAGACCAAGCGGCAGTAAGAGGAGATTTAACGTATTTATTGAATCTTTTGATTAATTATGAAAAAAATAAGGATGTTTCAACAGGAAAAGACGCGCCGTTTAAAACAGCGGTTATTAATGCTTTAGGGAAATTATTCAGCTTATATTTAACAGAGGAAGAACTAAAACTGGTTCATCAAAATAAAGAATCTTTATCAAGTATGTTTGAGTTAAAAGATGAGAAGCCGTCAAAGATTTTTTTAAGTATAAAATATAATAAAAATAAAATTAATGATTGTATTGATAGCGCGCTTACGATTGCGTTAGACCTAATAAAAATATCAGTTGAAAATGCTTTAGGGAATAAGGCTGTATATAAAAAGCAGGATTTACGGGGTAACGCGGATACTCTTTTTACTGCTGAAGTAGTTTATCGTTTAGCAAAAGCCTATGGAACGATTTTAAGGGAAGACAATCCTTTTGGTAAAGATTTAAATAAACAAAAATTGGTCGTGCCTATCGGTAGAGATGCG
This sequence comes from Candidatus Omnitrophus magneticus, assembly GCA_000954095.1. GTDB lineage: Bacteria > Omnitrophota > Gorgyraeia > Tantalellales > Tantalellaceae > Omnitrophus_A > Omnitrophus_A magneticus. The sequence goes on from JYNY01000540.1 coordinate 3,417, forward strand.
CGCGTGTCTGGACCGCGTATAATGTCTATAATTAAAAAAGGGCTTTCATCTGTAGGCGTTGATTCTATAGATATGGTTCCTAATGACAAAATAACAGCTACTCCTATCGTAGGTTTTGCTCTTACATCATTGCCTGAATTAAATCATCTTGCCGGAACACGTGATATTGATGGAGGTATTCAAATAACAGCAAGTCATTTAGAAGCACCGCAAAATGGAATAAAGATGTATGAAAAAGGCTGGAACATGGACACAAAGAGGATAGCGGATCTTGTCAAATACGCGTATGATAAAAATTTTTACACACTTAAAACGCATGAGAAAAAAGGCAATATAATAAATTATAAAAATTTACATGAAAAATATATAGAACATGTCGTAAAATTTGTGAAGGAAACTATAGGTGAACAGGGACTAGAAAAACTTAAATCAAAAAAAATAGTAGTTGATCCAGCTAACGGTACAGGATACATATTTGTTGAAATTTTGAGCCGTTTAGGCGCGAGTGTTATAGGGCTTTACGCTAACCCAAACGGATATTTCCCAAATCACATAGCTGACCCTGAATCTCCTGATTATGATTCCACAAAAGATTTAATAAATTTAGTGAGAAAAGAAAATGCCGATATCGGTGTATCATTTGATTCTGACGCGGATAGAGTAGGATTTGTCACTAAAAAAGGTAAAATTTCAGGCCATGAACTTCTTATGTATTTAGCAGATAAATCATTACTTCTTTCTCCCGGTGGAACAGTTGTTTTTAATAATAGAACAACCGGCGGTATAGAAAATATTATTAAAAATCGCGGAGGAAGAGCTGTAAGAGCTCCTACAGGATATACCAAAATAATAAAAGAAATGAAAAACCAGTCCGCGTTCGGGAATACTGTTGTTTTGGGCGGTGAAGAGTCCGGGCATATTATGTTAATGCAAAATGATGGTAGAGACGACGGTATTTTTACTGCCGCTAGTGTCATAGGTCTATTAACTGCTGAAGAAAAATCCATAGAAGAAATTATAGACACTTATCCGAAATACAGCCGTTCAGGCACATTGAAATTGACTATTACAAGCGAGAATAGTAGTGTCTGTGAATATCGAAAAACTCAAATAGTGGATAGTATTATTGCTACGGTAAAAGAACATCAGGTTGAATGGAAAGTAAGCGATGACAAAATAAATATCCAAGATGGATTATGGGTATATTTTGGAGATTTGGAAGGATGGGTTCTTTTAAGAGGTTCTCAGACTGAAAGCCAAGTTTTTGCCGTTGATATTGAAGCAAAGGACAGCGCGAGTCTTTTTGAATTGGCAGAGCGTATACAAAATATTTTAACAAAATTTATTAGTAAAAAAGAAATAGACGCGAAGAAACTGAATAAATTTATTGAGAAAACGCGGGGTAATTTACTAGGGGTACTAAGAGATGATGATGGATTTATTATAGAAAATATACAAGGGGAATTGAGGGAATCCGGAAATTTAAGAAAACCGGGTGAAATTAGAGAAGAAGTTGAGAATAAATACATATTAAAAGTGACTGAACCGACAAATAAAAATTTAATTTTACGCGATGTGAATGGTATTGAACTTGCGAAAATACCTGTTAAAGGGAGTCCTAATAAAAAAATAATAGATGATTCTATTATTAAAATTATAGGTTATCTGGATAAAGCTAAAGAACAAAATAAATTAGAACAATATGAAATAAATACAATTTTAGGTATTTGTAGGTTGATAAAGGAGAGGTCAGACAATGGGAATATATATTTTATAAGCGATAATATTTATAAAATTTTTGGATTTGGAGATAATAAAAATATTTTTGTATCTGAAATATTTAATAATGATATAGAAATGTTTAGCATGCTTTTATTCCATGAGGCAGGCGAAGCGTATTTCGCGCCATTGTCCCCGGAAAGAGAGGCTATTATAAGAAAAGGGCTCACCGCGCACACCTTTCTTAGGGGATGGGGGCATAAAGCAAGGGCAGGGGAAAGGTCTATTTCTAGTGTAGAGGAAAATTTGCGATGTAAACTCGGTTTAGCGGATAGATTATTTGGTGTGGATAGAAATGATGAGTTTACGGTAATGCTGAGAGAATCATCTGAAAAAATTGTTGGGAAAGAAGTTTTTGATAGATATAAAAGAAACCCGCTTAGTGTTAGTTTTAATAATATAGCAGTAAGAAAAACTTTTATTTATAAAGGACCGTCAAATTTTGTAAGAATAACGTGTAACCCTAAAAAACAAGAAGGCGGATACATATACATAGGTTTTAAAAATAATATGAATGAAGAAGAACAAAAATCTTTTAACAAAGCATTACTTGACAAAGATGCCACGCGCGCCGCGGAAGTATTTTTAAATAAAATATATGTTAAACCCGGAGACGTTTTTTATATTACTAAAGGGACATATTATTTAGCAGAAGAAGGAATTTATTTTGTTGAAATAAAAAATATTTTTGATAAGCCTGTCTCTAGCGATATCACGTATAAAAAAACAGAAGAAGGCGATTACAGAAAAATACCGGTTAGACAGGAAAAAACAGCGAGCTATGAACTCTGGAAATTTCTTGCTGATGATAATTTTCATGTTGATGAGATTAGAATGTCCGGCATGTCCACAAAATTTACAGCCGAAACATCAGGAACTTTTCATATACTCGCTTGTTTAGAAGGCTCAATAAAAGCGCGCGCCCCTAATAATACTGAATGGACGCATACTCTTTTTAAGGGAGATAATATAATAATTCCTGCTTATATTGATTCTTATGAGATAGAACAAGTATCCGCTAATCCCGCTATTATAACGAGAAGTTATATTTTTGAAATAATACCTGAACTGCATCCTATAAAAATACAAGATAGAGAAGTGAATTTTATTGAAATTATTAAAGATATTAAAGAAAAATTTAAGGATATTGACCCCAAGGCAGGCGGTAAATCTTTAAGTGATTTTAGAACAAACAGCGCTTTATTAGATTTTATTCAAGCGAATTCTGTTGTAAAAAATTCTGAAAGTATTGAAAGAGCGTTAAAAGGCGCGTATAAAAAGCGAGGCGATAAAGAACGGGAATTATATGAAGCCTTGTTTGGTGATAAGGTGCCGGCGGATAAAATAAATATAGTAATGCCTCGAGGCGGAAGAGGCGGACAAAAATTAACACAGGAGCTTATAAATAAACCTAATGTAAGAGTAACAGCTATGGTCGCGGGAACTGATGACGGAAGAAGTTGGTTTTACGGGGCTCAAGAGTTTGACGCCACAGGGTTCCCTGATGCTAGAAAATGTATATCAGATTATCTCGCTAGCACAAAACCGGAACTTAATAAACTAAATGAATCCAGATTTGTCATGATAAAAAAAGAAATAAAAAGCGGTATGGAAATTTCAAAAAAAATTACGGATAAAGAAGGGATATTGAATGAGTTTGGGAAATTTATAAAAAAATTGGAAAATCCAAAAGATAAAAGTATTATTTTTATAAAAGATTCTGGTGTTGATGAAATGTGGGAACACGCTGAAAAAGTTTTGAATACATATCCCGGTATATTAGAAGAAACCATTCCGTATTTAAAAAGAATTTATCAAGAATTAGAAACACGAAAAGACGATAAACAATATAAATTTAGTTTAGATTTAATCCCATTTGGGTCTATTCTTATGCTGGGTGTGAAGTTGTCTTTTCTAGAGAATTCGCACGCAAGAGATATTGATGTGAAAATAGCGCCGCAGGATATAATAGATGTTGTTTTAAAGCTTTACGGCGTTGATAAGAAAAAATTTGACGTTGTGACAGCCGCGGAGAAACAAGTACATTTAATGGGGATATTAGCGGATGGCACTATATATTTGACTGAAACAGGAATAAATGAATACGAAAGGACAGCTTCTTTTTCAGGGTTATGGTACGTGGATAAACAAACAGTGGATGAACTTATGGATGCTCAGGATATTAATGGTGTAAAAATTGAAAAAATTGCTAAATATAAAGATTCAAAATCTGGTTCATTAAACGAAGAAATATACATGACAGTGAGAAAAATAGTTAACCCGGACAATGGAAAAATAAAAAAGATTAAAGAATTTTTCGACAAAAGAAATAAAGATTTGAAGTTTCAAGGGAATATCCGCGCGGTAACAGCGTTTAACGATGCGGACTTAGTTTTATTAGCTCCGACAACATTATTTTCAAATCAAATTCCTTCATTCACTATAAGAGCTATAAGTGATAATTATAAAGCTTCACGGGCAGTTAAGATATGGTTTAGAAATATGGCAAAAGATAGTTGCGATCCTGATGGGTGTGATACGGAATATTTACTTGAAGGTATCTCCAGAAGTAATGCCGGAACATTAGATTCATATGGAATGGATAACAGCTGGACAAAATGCGCTCCGCAATTAGTTAAATATATTATTGGAAATTCTCCGAGCTATGAAGGAATAGCTCAGGAAATGCCGATCCCGTCTGATAAAAAAGAATATCTTCCTATAAATATTGAAGAACTTAGCAGTAAAACCGGAAATAAAGTTATTCCTATAGGGTTAATGATAGAAGAAAGAACAGGGATTAAAACAATGAGAAAAGATTACACACCGGCCACTAGTTATGGTTTTTATTCTCCAGAAGTTATGGTAGATACTATTTTTACTATTTTAAAACTTGAAAAAACAGGTTTTGAAATAAACGTGAATGGTGAAATTATTGAGAAAAGAGGAGAGACAATAAAAGAAGAAAATATAAAAACAGAAGTACAAAGCCTTTATGTGTTTGCGAAATATTTTACGGATAAAATTTTTCAAGAAGTAGATAATCATTGGCAGGTTATAGAAGAAATCTTTACAAAATTTCCATCCAGATATGATGATATCGAAACGCTTTTAGTTTATATGGCGGGATTCGCGCGTGACAAATATGATTTGAATGAAAAAAATGTGTCAATTGTGAAAAATTTTTATAAGACGTTTATCGCGTATACTTTATCCGGCAGGATTAGTATTAAGGATGAAAGAACCGGACGGATGATTTTAGCTATGAATAGAATATCAGCGCAGGTTTTAAATATTATTTCATGGAGAGAAAGAGACGTTAAGGAGGCGGGAAAAGTACAACTTACTTTAAATGCTGAGAAAATGGTAAGAGCACCTGATATATATAGAGGCGGGCAAAGTTTTTTGGATAAAAATTCTCTTATGGGTATTCCTCAGGCAAATCAGGTTAATGAACCCGGTATTTATTACAGAGGTTCAGAAGGACTCGGGAAATTAGATAATAATATCGTCCAAGAAGCCATATATGATAAAGAAAAACATGAAGCATTAAAGAAAGTTTCTGAAATGTATATTATGAATCATGGATGGATCGAAGTCCCAAAATCTATTTTAAATATGACAAAAAATAAAAAAATCAGCGCTATTCATGAAACATATTTTATTACTGATTATATACCCGGTTCAATACAGTATACAAGTACAGGCGCCGGAAGATTTCAAGGTTCTCAACTTGACATAAAATATGTCACAGAGGGTAAAGGCATTCAATACAATAAAATTTATAATGAAAAAGGTGAGCTTGTAAAAATATTCGCGCAGTATTTAGAGCCCGGGAGTTGGACAATCGCTTTGCCGGGAGCAGTTGATTCTATCGAAAACTTAGGAGGATTAAGGTTTACAGATATTTTTGTGGACATTCCTAAAGAAGATATTAATGCCTTATTAAAAAGTATAGATAAAAATCTTGATTTCACAAAACTTAGCATGGTTTTTTCTGAAAACGGGAAGAGTATTCAAAAAGTGCCGTATTATAACGTAAATATTAACAATAAAAATGTTATGATAAAAAATATTGCGAACGCTCCTGAAATAACATGGATAGACAATAGTGTCATGGGACCTATTTTTAAAGATAGCACGTTGGACAAACTTTATACAAAATTGACTGAGCCGTCTATCGCTGAATATATAAAACTTATTTCTGGAATTGTTATTTCATCCGTATGGATTGATTCAAGTAATGATGCTGTTTTAGATGTGGCGGATAATATAGATGTAAAATATATTTCAGATTTATCATTGTTGAATAAACAAGTTTTAATAGACACAATTTTAAATTTAAGCAATGAAGGAATAAGTTCTTTTAGTAATAATTTAGCGCCGTATATTTTAAAATTTTGTCCGTATGCCAGAGGATTAGGGATGTCTATTACTGATTCAGCGGATATTTTTAAAAAAATTGTTGCAACAGCGCAAAATGGCGATAATGGGATTATTGTAGAAACAAATGATAATTATACATATTCTCTTGTAACATTTAATTCTGATTTTATCGCGGGAAAATATGATATCCAATGGGAAAAATCAGTTAATTTTGACAAAAATAGTAAGACGCGTATATTGTTCGCGTCAAAAGGGGATATGGAAATTAAGTACGATAATATAACTATAAAAGTGCGTGAAGGTGAAGCGAAAATTTTGTTAGCGAATATACCGCCATACAGTATTACCGCTAAAAGTAAAGACACTATAGTTTATAATTTTTATAAACCTTTTGGAGATGAGGCAATGGTTTTTGACGCGGTAAATTTTATTAAAGAAAAAGAAATTACAGCGTGTTTTGAAGAAATGGAGAAGAGAGAAGAAAAAATTATTTTGTATGTTCCTAAGGCAATGTATAAAGGCGATTCATTTCGAAAAGAGAAAAAAATAATCGAACAAGCCATGAATAATCAGGTAATATTTAGACAGTATAATGATAAAGAACATTTATTAAGCCTTTCAGATGCAGATGATTTTAAAAAGTCTTCTAATGTTATTTTTATGTTTAACGATGATATGGAAAAAATCATATCAGGGGAAGGCGCTGATATTTTTAAAGATATATTAAATGAGAAAATACTTGCTCTTGAAAAACCGTCAGTAGAAAATATGGAAGAATATCCATTTTTAAGAGAAATAGAGGTGGCGGGTATTATATTAGGTCTTACTACAAAAGAAGATATTGAGCAAGAAACAAGAGTAGCAATGAATTTAAAAACTATAATGAGCCATTTATCAGGATATGACATTACTTCTAATGATTTGAAGTATCTTGTAGATGTTGATAGTATTGATAATATAAAAAGAATTACGAATGTGCTTAAAAAATTATTAATTTCTGTGCCTATGGTTTATTATAAAGCTGAAGAAGAAATTAAAAAGACTAGACAAGTTCTCTGGGCGGCGTAAGGCCGTTAATGGCATATAATTTTTAAAAATGTATTTCGCTTTGGCGAAATGCATTTTTTTTGGTAATCACTAAGCGGTTAGTAATAAACCTTTATGTGTCCTTTTGCCCCCATCTTACCATTCCCCCGGAAAGCGTGAATCCATGAGTGTCTCAGCTAACAAACTGTCATTTCGGAATTTGCCGTAGGCAAATATCCGAAATCCATGGAAGTCTCGATTAGAAATCTAATCTCTATTTTAAATTTTAAAAAATTATTTTTCTGAAATTTTATCCCTCCCGTATGGATTCCTGCTTGCGCAGGAATGACAGCGGGTTGACGCTATTTTTACTAGTTCAACTCCACTTTTAAAATGCGATACTAGTTGTGACACAGCCTCGGAAAGCGGGAATCGGCCCCCTTTTGTCATTCCCGCGAAAAGCGGGAATCTGCCCCCTTTTGTCATTCCCGCGAAAGCGGGAATCCATAAGGGTTTTATGATATTTTCGGCTCGAATTTTTCTTTTTCGATTTTCAATTATTCTACAAAAAATTTAAAAAAAACTTTTTGTCATTATAGCACAGCAGTACTTTTGTTCCAACCAGAAAACAAGTGTAAAACAAAAAGTAAGAAAAATTTTAATAAAAATGACTAAAATAAACCACATTTTTTATTCTTAATTTTGGCTCTAAAACCCGCATGGTTACTGGACTTTACGCGAGTCTAGAAAAAAAATATCGAAAAATCGGCTTTTCAAAATTTGCATTCTCTAGATTTGTCAGGTAAGCTTTATAGTAGAGAATGAGAAAGTGAAAAGCGAATTAAGAAAAAATAAGAAATAGAAAATTGAAAAAAAAGATACTTAAAAATAAAATAGAAAAATTGTAGAAGATTGGAGTGAAGAGTGATTAGTGATTAGTGATTAGTGAGTAGTGAGTAGTGAGTAGTGACAAAAATCGCGCGATGCGCGGAAGGATGGAGAGTAGATATGAGACAGTTGAAAAAAAAATTCAAAACCATTTCGGAACGTCTTACAAGTCTCGTCGAGACTGGGATTAATTCCGGAATAACAAAAACCGCGGCGGGATGCCGCAAAGGAGTGTGCACCATGTGCCACTTAAGAAATTTTTTGAAAATTATTTTTGGAAAAGTCGCTAGCCCAATGGGAATGGCTAGGATGGTTTCCAGTCAA
>JYNY01000550.1 GCA_000954095.1 Candidatus Omnitrophus magneticus
AATTATAATTTGTAACACGTCATCTATGCCGGTTAGCGCGCGTGAGTCTTCTGTGGATACCGCGGCAACTCTCGCGGAATATGATCGTCAAATGGGACTCAACGTTCTTCTTTTGGCGGATTAAACGTCAAGATGGGCGCAGGCAATGCGTGAAAGTTCAGGCAGGCTCGAAGAAATTCCCGGAGAAGAAGCGTAGCCCGCGAATTTATAAACAAAGATTGCGAGTTTTTATGAAAGAGCCGGATTAGTAA
>JYNY01000542.1 GCA_000954095.1 Candidatus Omnitrophus magneticus
GACTGGTCTCTACGAAATATAGCGGTAATTCATGAATTACCGCTATATTATTAAATTACATTTCTACAACTGTAATTGTTTTATTCTGATGAGAAACATCTTCCCATTTAACGCGCGTTTCCCATGGGATAACTGTGGAAGGTTTTAATTCGAATAAAATAAGATATCCTTTAGTCATGCCAAGTGTGTCTAAATAACGCGAGATTTGGTCTAAGCCTTTTTGTTTAGCGGATGGAAGTCTCTTTAGTTTTAATTCTAAAACAAACCTTTCGTCGTTAAATTCTATAAGAAGATCAGTTCGACCTGTGCCAACTGCCATCTCTCTATTTATTTTCCCGCCGCCGTTTATTATTCTCTGTAAAAACGCCATTAAAAGTAAATGCGGTCCCGCTTCTTTATAATCAAATTTTTCAAGCCACATTTCAGAATTTTCACGGTAAAATTCTTGAAAAGCTTTTAATAATTTATCCATATCGAGTTTGCCCGCGGGATTTATGTACCAAGAAATAATTCCTACTTCGCGTATATTTTTTTGCATGGAAAAATTCAAAACACGCGGTATTATTTCTCTATATATCTCATTAGCAAATACTATATCATTATTTTTTTCAGCAACAATCCCTAAATCTAAAACATATACTAAGTCATCGTTAAAACTATCATAAACAAGAGTATCTCCGTTAATAATAGCGCTTACTATATTTTTTACCCGCTCCTCTTTCAGTTTATCTATTAAACTATCTAAATGCGTATCACGCCTCTTTATAAGATTTTCTTTCGCCTGTTCCGCGTGATCTATTGTTATTGTTTTCGTGTAATCACTTTTTAATATTTTTTCTACAATTTCATTCGCTACCGCGTTCACTAGCCACGGCTGGCCTCCAGTTAATTCATAAATTCTATCTACTACTTCTTTTGAAAATATCTGCCCTGTATCTTTTGTATGCTGACTGTATAATTCAGATATTTCTTCTTTTGTAAATGTCCCTAAAAGAATTGATTCAGCCTTGATATTAAAAGGCGAGCCGGAACCTAACGATGCTTCAGTCGGACGGACTTTTAATTTGTATTCCCGGACATCTCTTAATCCCACACGCGCCACGGTTGAAGGAAATCGTTTTGGTCTTATTTGAAAACCATTTCGTAACTGCCTAAGAATTGACACTAACACGTCATCGTATAATGAATCTATTTCATCCAATAATAAAACTATTGGTTTAGGTTGAGAAATAGCCCAATCTATTAAATAATTTTCTAATGTTAAATCTTTAGTATATTTTTCAGGCGAAATTGGACAATTATTTTTATTAAGATATTGGCCGCTTGAACTGTAAAGAGAATTAATAATTTTTTTATTCGCAATTTCTTCAGTTATAGACCGGTACCCCGCGGACTCAACGGAAAACACTACTGAAATATAATTTCCTTCTTTATTTAATCTATGCGCTAATTCATGTAAAAGTGTCGTCTTTCCAGTCTGCCTCGGCGCGTGGATTGTGAAGTATTGCGTCTTCTCTATTAAATCGAATATGATTTTTTGGTTGCGCAAAGGGTCAATCATATAATGTCTTTCAGGCATACAAAAACCAGTTGTATTAAAATATCGTTTACTTTTCATTTTTTAAAATCCTCCATATTCATTCCATGTTTATTTATAAATCAAACGATAAGCTATCTCACATTTCCACAACAGTAATTTTTTTATTCTGATGAGAAACATTTTCCCATTTAACGCGGGTTTCCCATGGAATAATACTGGAAGGTTTTATTTCAAATAAAATAAGATACCCTTTTGTCATGCCGAGTGTGTCAAGGTAGCGTGAAATTTGGTCGAGGCCATCTTCTTTACTATCGCTGTCTCTTTTTAATTTTAGTTCCAAAACAAATGTTTCGCCGGCGAATTCAATGGTTAAATCTGTTCGTCCTCGGCCAACCGCCATTTCACGATCAATTCTGCCGCCTCCATTGATTACTCTCTGCAAAAAGGCCATTAAAAGAAGCCCGTGTCCAGCTTCTTTATAATCAAATCTTTCTAGCCAATGTTCACTATTACGGCGATAAAATTTTTGAAACGCTTTTAATAGTTTATCCATATCAAGCTTAGCGTCAGGTTTTATGTAACAAGAAGTCATGCCTTCTTCTCTAATGTTTTCTTGCATAGAAAAGTTTAAAACTCTAGGAATTATTTCTCGGTATATTTCATTTGAAAAAATTATGTCATATTTTTCTTTGCGGATAATTCCTAAATCTATAACATACCTAAGATCATCATTGAAGTTGTCATACACAAGAGAATCGCCGTTTATAATAGCACTGACAATGTTTTTAACTCTGGGTTCTTTCAGTTTATCTAATAAACTATCTAAATGCGTGTCTCTGCGCGCGATTAGATTTTCTTTCGCCTCTTCCGCGTGAGCGAGTGTTATTTTTTTTGTGTAATCACTTTTTAATATTTTCTCCACTATTTCATTCGCTACCGCGTTTACCAGCCACGGCTGGCCTCCGGTTAATTCATAGATTCTATCTATTACTTTTTTTGAAAATATCTGCCCTGTATCTTTTGTGTGCTGACTGTATAATTCAGCTATTTCTTCTTTTGTCCATGTTCCTAAAAGAATTGATTCCGCTTTTATATTAAAGGGCGAACCGGAGCCTAGAGACACTTCACTCGGACGGACTTTTGTTTTATATTCCCGAACATCTCTTAATCCCACTAAAGCTATGGTTGATGGAAAATGTTTTGGCCTTCCTTGAAAACCATTACGTAGTTGTCTTAGCACTGATACTAATACGTCATCATATAACGAATCTATTTCGTCTAATAATAAAACTATTGGTTTTTTTTGAGAACCCGCCCAATTATTTAAATAAGTCTGTAAAGAACACTTTTCATCTGCTAGCGACTTTTTCGGCCATAACTCCTTAGAAATAAATAACTCGCATGATTCATAAAGAGAATTTATTATTTTTAAATTCGCGGTTTCTTCAGTTATAGACCGATACCCCGCGGACTCTACCGAAAACACTACTGAAATATAATTTCCTTCTTTATTTAATCTATGCGCTAATTCATGTAAAAGCGTAGTCTTTCCTGTCTGCCTTGGCGCGTGGATTGTGAAGTACTGCGTCTTCTCTATTAAATCGAATATGATTTTTTGGTTGCGCAAAGGGTCAACCATATAATGTCTTTCAGGCATACAAAAACCAGTTGTATTAAAATATCGTTTACTTTTCATTTTAAAATTTCCTCCAATTTTATTTTTATTTATAAATCAAACAACAAGTTGTCTCACATTTCCACGATAGTAATATTTTTATTCTGATGAGAAATATCTTCCCATTTAACGCGGGTTTCCCATGGAATAATACTGGAAGGTTTTATTTCAAATAAAATAAGATATCCTTTAGTCATGCCGAGGGTGTCTAGATAGCGGGAGATTTGATCTAAGCCTTTTTGTCTCGCGGACGGCATTCTTTTTAACTTTAATTCTAAAACAAATTTATCTCCGTTAAATTCTATAAGTAAATCAGTTCGTCCTGTTCCAACTGCCATTTCGCGATTTATCCTGCCGCCGCCGTTTATTACTCTCTGCAAAAACGCCATTAAAAGTAAATGCGGGCCTGCTTCTTTATAATCAAATCTTTCAAGCCAAACTTCAGAATTTTCACTGTAAAATTCTTGAAAAGCTTTTAATAATTTATCCATATCAAGTTTACCGTTGGATTTTATATACCATTTAGTTTCGCCTTCTTCTTCAATACTATCCTGCAAATTTCTATTTAAAACTCTCGGAATTATTTCTCGGTATATTTCATTAGCTATTCTTATAGGTTTTGTTTCGCTTATAATCCCTAAATCTCGGCAATATAGAAGCGAATCGTCATAGTTGTCAAACAAAACTCCGTCTCCATTTATAATAGCGCTTACTATATTTTTTACCCGCTCCTCTTTCAGTTTATCTATTAAACTATCTAAATGCGTGTCGCGTCTTTGTATTATATTTTCTTTCGCGGATTCAACATGATCTAGAGTTATTTTTTTTGTAAAATCTTCGTTTAATATTTTTACTACTATTTCTCTCGCTATAGCGTTTACCAGCCACGGCTGGCCTCCGGTTAATTCATAAATTCTATCTACTACTTCTTTTAAAAATATCTGCCCTGTATCTTTTGTGTGCTGACTGTATAATTCAGTTATTTCTTCTTTTGTGAATGTTCCCAAAAGAATTGATTCAGCTTTGATATTAAAGGGCGAGCCTGAGCCTAGAGACACTTCACTCGGACGAACTTTTGTTTTGTATTCCCGAACATCTCTTAATCCCACAAGCGCCACGGTTGAAGGAAATCGTTTTGGTCTTATTTGAAATCCATTTCGTAACTGCCTAAGAACTGACACTAAAACATCGTCATATAATGAATCTATTTCATCCAATAATAAAACTATTGGTTTAGTTTGAGAAATAGCCCAATCTATTAAGTAATTTTCTAATGTTAAATCTTTAGTATATTTTTCAGGCGGGATTGGACAATTTTTTTTATTGAGATATTGGCCGCTTGAACTGTAAAGAGAATTAATAATTTTTTTATTCGCGATTTCTTCAGTTATAGATCTATACCCCGCGGACTCTACGGAAAACACTACTGAAATATAATTTCCTTCTTTATTTAATCTATGCGCCAATTCATGTAAAAGTGTTGTTTTCCCAGTCTGCCTCGGCGCGTGGATTGTGAAGTATTGCGTCTTCTCTATTAAATCGAATATGATTTTTTGGTTGCGCAAAGGGTCAATCATATAATGTCTTTCAGGCATACAAAAACCAGTTGTAT
>JYNY01000543.1 GCA_000954095.1 Candidatus Omnitrophus magneticus
AGTTATTTTAAAAATTGTCTCTAATTTGGAGATTAACCTTAATAATGTTATTAAGGGAATTTTTGGAATAACAAAAATCGCGCAATGCGCGAAAGGACGGTGTGTCATGAAGATAGTAAAAGTAGTCAGGGAAAAGTTTTTCAAAGTTATTTTAAAAATTGTCTCTAATTTGGAGATTAACCTTAATAATGTTATTAAGGAAATTTTTGGAATAACAAAAATCGCGCAATGCGCGAAAGGACGGTGTGTCATGAAGATAGTAAAAGTAGTCAGGGAAAAGTTTTTCACAGTTATTTTAAAAATTGTCTCTAATTTGGAGATTAACCTTGGCAATGTTGTCATGGGAATTTTTAAAGTAACAAATACCCCAAAAATGGGGAAAGGACGGGCAGTAATCATGAAAAACTTAATGAAACAAAATTTCGTAAAATCCATAATTGCGTCAATTATGGT
>JYNY01000544.1 GCA_000954095.1 Candidatus Omnitrophus magneticus
TTTTTACTAGTTCAACTCCATTTTTAAAATGCGATACTAGTTGTGACACAGCCTCGGAAAGCGGGAATCGGCCCCCTTTTGTCATTCCCTCGGAAAGCGGGAATCTGCCCCCTTTTGTCATTCCCGCGAAAGCGGGAATCTGCCCCCTTTTGTCATTCCCGCGAAAGCGGGAATCCATAAGGGTTTTATGATATTTTCGGCTCGAATTTTTCTTTTTCGATTTTCAATTGTTCTACAAAAAATTTAAAAAAAATTTTTCGTTATTATAGCACAGCAGTACTTTTGTTCCAACCAGAAAACAAGTGTAAAACAAAAAGTAAGAAAAATTTTAATAAAAATGACTAAAATAAACCACATTTTTTATTCTTAATTTTGGCTCTAAAACCCGCATGGTTACTGGACTTTACGCAAGTCTAGAAAAAAAATATCGAAAAATCGGCTTTTCAAAATTTGCATTCTCTAGATTTGTCAGGTAAGCTTTATAGTAGAGAATGAGAAAGTGAAAAGCGAATTAAGAAAAAATAAGAAATAGAAAATTGAAAAAAAAGATACTTAAAAATAAAATAGAAAAATTGTAGAAGATTGGAGTGAAGAGTGATTAGTGATTAGTGATTAGTGAGTAGTGAGTAGTGAGTAGTGACAAAAATCGCGCGATGCGCGGAAGGATGGAGAGTAGATATGAGACAGTTGAAAAAAAAATTCAAAACCATTTCGGAACGTCTTACAAGTCTCGTCGAGACTGGGATTAATTCCGGAATAACAAAAACCGCGGCGGGATGCCGCAAAGGAGTGTGCACCATGTGCCACTTAAGAAATTTTTTGAAAATTATTTTTGGAAAAGTCGCTAGCCCAATGGGAATGGCTAGGATGGTTTCCAGTCAA
>JYNY01000545.1 GCA_000954095.1 Candidatus Omnitrophus magneticus
AGCTTGAAGGTATTGCCAATAGAGCTGATTTTGATTTAAAACAACACGCGTCACTCGCGGAAAGCGGACAAAGTCTTTCTTATTTTGATGATCAAACAGGCGAGAATTATTTTCCTTATGTTATAGAGCCTTCAGGCGGAGTTGATCGGGGAGTTTTGGCGTTTTTGGTGGATGCGTATCGTAAAGAAGTAGTCAAAGATAGGGAGAGAATTTATTTGTCTTTAGATTATCGTTTAGCGCCGATAAAAGTAGCGGTGCTTCCGTTATTAAAAAATCGTCCAGAAATAGTAGAAATCGCGGAGAAAATTTGTAATGATTTGAAAGGTAATTACCGTGTGGTTTATGATGACACAGCGGCTATCGGGAAATTATACAGGCGTCAAGATGAAATAGGGACGCCGTTTTGTGTTACAGTGGATGTTGAGTCTCTTACTGACGGGAAAGTCACAATAAGAGAACGCGACACAATGGCGCAGGAAAGAATTGAAATGGCGCAGTTAAAAACAGTTTTGACAGAAAAATTAAATTTATCCAAAAAATAAAGTTGAACATCTTAGCGGTATTTGTTATGGCGAATTGTATTTTTTTGAGTTTAGATAGGCGATAAATACTTTGCCGTTTAAGGCTGTTTTTGTAAAATAGTTTAGCGGCGAAAAAATATAAATAAAACCTAAAAAGGAGAGTGAGAAAGATGCCAGAGAAAAAATCATCCAAGAAAAGCACCGGCGCGCCTAAATCCAAAAAAATGGTATATTTTTTTGGTGATGGTAAAGCGGACGGGAAATCAGAAATGAAGGATCTTTTAGGAGGTAAAGGAGCTAACCTCGCGGAAATGGCGGGGCACAAAAATTTAAAACTTCCTGTTCCTCCGGGATTTACGATTACGACAGAGGTTTGCACAGAGTATTACAAAAATAAAGGCAAATATCCCAGCGTATTAAAAGGGCAGGTGCAAGACGCTCTTAAAAAAATAGAAAAAATTATGGACAAAGGATTTGGCGATGAGAAAGATCCGCTACTAGTTTCAGTCCGTTCAGGCGCTCGCAAATCAATGCCGGGAATGATGGAGACAGTTCTTAATGTAGGCCTTACAACTAAAACAATAGAAGGAATTATCGCGCAGACTGGAAATGAACGTTTCGCGTATGATTCTTACCGCCGGTTAATTACAATGTATTCAGATGTTGTTATGGAAAAGGCGCAAGGAATAGAAACAGAAGAAGGCAAAGGTATTCGCGCTCAGCTAGAAAAAATAATGGCGGCAAAGAAAAAAGAGAGAGGCATAACTCTCGATACAGACCTCACAAGTGAAGATTTAAAAGAACTTTGCAAAGCCTATAAAGAAAAAGTTAAAGAGGTTCTTGGAAAACAATTCCCAGATGATCCGTATGAACAGCTTTGGGGCGGCATCGGCGCGGTATTCGCGTCGTGGAATGGGAAAAGAGCCATATCTTACCGCAAAATAGAAGGCATACCGCATGAATGGGGAACAGCAGTTAATGTGCAGAGTATGGTGTTTGGAAACATGGGAGAAGACAGCGCTACAGGAGTCGCGTTTACTCGTAATCCCGGCAACGGCGATAAAAATTTTTACGGAGAATATTTAATAAACGCGCAAGGCGAAGACGTTGTCGCTGGTATCCGTACCCCAGCTCCGATAAATAAGGCGTCGCAAAGTGACCATAATAAAGGGCAGAAAATGTTACAAGAAGCAATGCCCGCGATTTATAAACAGCTTGACGCGATAGAAAAAAAATTAGAGAAACATTATAGAGACATGCAGGATATTGAATTTACTATAGAAAAAGGGAAGCTTTATCTTTTGCAGACAAGAATAGGAAAAAGAAACGGCCCTGCGGCAGTGAAAATGGCTGTTGATATGGTAAAAGAAAAATTGATAAAACCTGAAGAAGCCATTAAACGGGTAAGACCTGAGCAGTTAGATGAATTGTTGCATCCTATAATAGATCCGAAGGTTGAAAAAGAAATTAAACCTATGGCAAAAGGTCTTCCTGCTGGTCCCGGAGGAGCAGTTGGGCTTATCGTATTGGATGCGGAAACTGCTGTCGAATGGAAAAAAGAGGGCAAGAAAGTAATATTAGTCCGAGAAGAAACAAACCCTGAAGACATAGAAGGAATGAGAGCGTCAGAAGGTATACTTACTGCGCGCGGTGGAATGACTTCACACGCCGCACTTGTTGCCCGCGGTTGGGGTATGTGCTGTGTAGTTGGTTGCGGAGAACTTGAAATAGACACTAAAGCGAGAACAATTAAAGTGGGAGATATTGCTTTAAAAGAAGGCGACTGGATTACAGTTAACGGCACTAAAGGCACGGTTTACGCGCAAGCACTACCTATGATATCAGCATCTGAAGAAAATATGATTTTGAAAAGTTTTCTTATCCTTTGCGATAAGGTCAGAAAACTTAAGATACGGACAAATGCCGACACTCCTAGCGACGCGAAAAGAGCGCGTGATTTTGGGGCAGAAGGAATAGGGTTATTCCGTATGGAACATATGTTCTATGGTAAAGGCGCGGAAGAACCGCTGTTTAAACTGCGTAAAATGATTGTTGCGGGAACAGAAGTGGAACGTCAAAACGCTTTGGATGAACTATTTCCTTTTGTTAAGAAAGATATTAAAGGCACGCTTGCGGCAATGGAAGGCTTACCTGTTACAATAAGGCTTCTTGATCCGCCTTTACATGAATTTGTTCCGCATCAAGAAGATCAGCTTGAAGAATTAGCCAGAAGTTTAAGCATATCAAGAGCGGAATTAGACAAGCGCACAAGCGGTCTTAGAGAAAGTAATCCTATGATGGGGCATCGCGGAGTAAGGCTGGGCATCACATACCCTGAAATTACAAGAATGTCTGCCAAAGCTATACTAGAAGCTAGTGCTGAATTATTGAAGGAAGGGAAAAAAGTATTTCCTGAAATAATGATACCTGTTGTTGTGACTGAGAAAGAAGTCAGTCAGCAAAAAGCAATAATTGAAGAAGTATGCGCTGAAGTAACAGCAAAATATGGAATCAAAAAAATGCCTTTAATGATCGGCACGATGATAGAAACTCCGCGCGCGGCTTTAATGTCAGACAAAATAGCGCTAGTCGCGGAATTTTTCTCATTTGGTACAAATGATCTTACGCAGATGGGATTTGGTTTTTCACGTGATGATATAGGAGCATTTTTGCCGGAATATATTGAGAAAAAAATACTTCCTGATGATCCGTTCCAAACTATTGATAAGGCAGGTATAGGCCAGCTTATCAAGATTAGTATAGAATTAGGAAGAAAGGCGCGTAAAGGCCTTAAAATCGGTATTTGCGGAGAACATGGCGGAGAAGCAAAATCCATAAGTTTTTGTTACGAATCCGGTATGGATTATGTCAGCTGTTCACCGTTTCGTGTGCCGATAGCGCGTTTAGCCGCGGCTCAGGCAGTGTTAAAATAAAAAGTATTATTCGAAAAATTGCAGTTACCCATAGTGAATAATGTTGCTTTGTGCTACTAAAATATTTTAGTATTTTATAATCTATGGTTAAACGCTGTTTTACGGATTACGGTTTTTTAAAAAAAATAGGCAGGAGAAGAATCTCCTGCCTATTTTTTATTTTTTGTGATGGTTGTTTAGTTTTTGTATTTTTGGGCTGAAAAATAAGGTCTCCAACCATATCAGTCGCGTTCATTAAGGTGTATTTTTAAGGCTGTTTATTGTTTCTATTTGTTTAGGCTTTTTTGTTTTTGGAGGATGTGCGCTTTTTTTCGCGAAATCTTTTAATTTTTCGTTTACAATAAAATTGATAGTATCTTTTGGATATTTGCCGTCAGATGTTTTTTCCCCTGCGGTTTTTCCGGTAAGTATTTCAATCCCTTCATCTAAAGACGATACTGCCCATATATGAAATTTTCCTTCCTGAACAGCTTTAATAACTTCATCTTTCAGCATTAAATGTTGAACATTTGCTTGAGGAATCAAGACACCTTGCTCGTTTGTAAGACCTTTTATTTTACACACATGATAAAAGCCTTCGATTTTTTGATTTATTCCGCCGACCGGCTGAATTTCACCATGCTGATTCATGGAACCCGTTACCGCGATATATTGTTTTAAAGGCACTCCGGATAATGAAGAGAGAAGGCAGTATGCTTCTGTACTTGACGCGGAGTCACCTTCTATTCCGTCATATGATTGTTCAAAACATATATTGGCTGTAAAATTCAATGGTTGTTCTTGGGCGAATTTTTGGCCGAAATATCCTGATAAAATCATTACACCTTTAGAGTGGATGTTTCCGCCCATGTTGACTTGTCGTTCAATATCAATGACGCCGGATTTGCCGATATAAGTTGATACTGTAATACGCGACGGTTTTCCAAAAGAATAGCCGCCGATTTCATACACGGCAAGGCCGTTAATTTGGCCTATTTTTTCGCCGGCAACATCAATCATGAGAACATTATTGTTTATTAATTCTGAGATTTTTTCTTCAATAAGATTTGATCTATATATTTTTTCCTGTATAGCTTTTTCAACATGTTTATCATGCACATATTTAGCGTTGTCTTTTCCTGCCCAAAAATTTGATTCGCGCGCTATATCAGCTATAGCCACAAAATGCGCGCTGAGTTTATTTTTATCTTCCACAAGGCGTGAGCCGTATTCAACGATTTTAGCGACTGCGTTTCTGTCAAAGTGTCTAAGCTGTTCTTCTTCACATCTTGCTTTTATAAAAGAGATATATTTTTTTATTTTTTCGCTGTCTTTATCCATTTCTCTGGAAAAATCCGCTTTTATTTTAAACATTTTTCTAAAATCTTCGTCATATCTATAAAGCATTTCATAAAGCCATGGCGGGCCTATCATAACAATTTTTATATCGCTCGGAATCGGTTGAGGTTTAAGGCTTGTAGTACTTATAATGCGAAATTGTTCGTTTATATCTTCCATTTTTATTTGATGATTTTTGATGACTTTTTTTAGCGCGTCCCACGACATAAATGTAGTAGCTAAATCCATTGCCTGTAAAATAAGGTACCCGCCATTAGCTTTGTGCAGGTCTCCCGCGGAAATCATACTAAAGTCAGTAGTCATTGAGCCGAATTGCGCCACGTATTCTATTCTTCCTAAAAGGTTGTAATAAGTGGGGTTAGGTTCAATGACAATAGGCGCGCCTTTAATTTCACTATTATCAACAAGTAAATTTATTTCATAACGTTTAAAAACATTTTCTTTAGTAATATTTTTTACTCCCAAAAAATTTTGAGCCGGCATTTCTTCTTCTTCTTTAAAACTGTCCAAATTAGAGATTATATTTTTTTGCACGCGGTTTAAATGTTGTATTATGTCTTCATATTCTTTATATTTGGCGCGGAGGTCGTCAATTATATGCCTTACCGCGAAAAGAGTGACTTCTTTTTCCAGTTCTTTAATATTTTTTTTAACGTCTTTTTCCATGACGCGGACTTCCGTTAAAACTTGTTCTATTAAAATATGGAGTTCGCTTTTTTTTCGTTCTATTTTTTCTTTTTCATTGTCCGGAAGTTTTTCGTATTCAGATGGTTCCATCGGTTTAGTATTCACGCGCGGCACAAGTATTACTCCTGTCGCGCTTTGTTTTAAAACAAAGCCTTCTTCAAACGCCTTTTTTTCTATTTCATCTAAAACGTTTTCTCTTTTTTGTTTGTATTCTTTTATTAAAACATGTTTTCTTTTTTCGTAATCCTCGCTTTCAAATGATTTTGGTATTTCTATTTTTAACTCACTAATCATTTCTTCAATATCTTTTTTAAAAGTTTTTCCCATTCCCGCGGGTAGCGTTATCGCGAGGGGCTCGTCTTCCTGCGCGAAATTATAGACGTAGAGCCAATCTCCCGGAGTTTTTTCACGGGAGGCTATTTCATAAACAGCTTTTTTTACCTGAGTATTTCTTCCTGTGCCGTTAGAGCCGCACACGAAAATATTATATCCTTCCGCTTTAATATTAAGCCCGAATTCTATGGCGTTCACGCCGCGTTCTTGATGCGGCGGTTCATTGTCAAATATGTAATCTTCCGTTGTTTTAAAAGGGAACAAGGATGGATCGCTTGACGCCTTTAAGTCTTCAATGTTTAATTTTTTTAGATTCATCACAGCTCCGTTTAGTTTTTTAATTATGGTTTAACATTAATTTTGTTTACTTCCGGCAAATCTTTTTTTGCCTCGTCAAAATTTATATTTTTTGATTCTTCTTCTTTTTGTGCCAAGCTTTGCATGTATTTTTGTCTAAATTGTTCGATTAATTGTTTTTCACGGTTTTTATGTTCATCAACCGCCAGCTGGACTACTGTGCCGATAATAAGAGCCAAAAGAAGAGCGCATATTATTGATATTTTAATTTTAGATTTGATTCCTGCCTTTTTGAATTGTTCTAGGTAATTCATTTTATATTTCCTCCCTTAACACATTTGAAATATTTATATTTTTTTGTAAACTTTTTTCCAATATTTTTTTATAGAATTCATTTTACTCATAAGCCAAGGAGAATTATCTTTGTACCATTGGACGGTTTTTGTTATTCCTTCTGTAAAATCTATTTTAGGAGACCAGCCAAGCTCTTTTATTTTTTTGATATTAAGGGCGTAACGGAAATCATGTCCGGGCCGGTCCTGAACAAATTCTATGTGTGAATTATTTTTTCCTAAAGCATTTAAAGTCTTTTTTGCCACGGCTATATTAGTTTTTTCTATTCCAGAGCCGATATTATAGCTTTCTCCTATTTTTCCATTTTCAGTTACAAACCGCACGGCTTCGGCGCAGTCAGACACATAAAGCCATTCACGGCATTGTAAGCCCTTGCCATACACAGGAATTTTTTCTCCGTTCATAATTTTAGCTATGATGACAGGTATAAATTTTTCAGGATATTGCCATGGGCCGTAATTATTGCTGGCTCTGATTATGATTGCGGGAAAATTATATGTTCTTATGTACGATTGAACAAGAAGGTCAGCGCCGGCTTTTGATACAGCGTAAGGGCTGTTAGGCCTAAAAGGGGATTCCTCTAGGAATTTGCCTTTTCTGATTTCGCCATAGACCTCATCTGTTGATATATGAATAAAACGCGGGGTGCCTATGGCTCTTGCGGCATCCATTAAAATTTGAGTTCCTTTTATATTGCTTTCAATAAAAATTGTTCCGTCAAGAATGCTTCTATCAACATGAGTTTCAGCGGCGAAATGGACGATTATATCCGGTTTTTCTTTAGAAAAAATTCGCGAGATATTTTTTTTATCGCGGATGTCGCTATTATAGAATGTATATTTATCCTTTAATTCCGCGAGCCTTTCTAAATCTCCAGCATAGCTTAATTTATCAATTACAATTATTTTATTTGATTTTTCTAAAGCGGCTTGCCTTACGAATTCACTGCCGATAAATCCGGCTCCGCCTGTTACTAACATTTTACGCATATCTCTCCTATTTATTTTTCACAAATATAGCCGTTTTCATAGGTTTATAATAAAATTTTAGGGTTTAAAAATAAAATTATTTTCAGCGTTTTCCAGTAACGGAAGCTGTTCGTCTTTTTCTGATAATATAGGTTTTTTTACCGGCCAATTTATGCCTATCGAGGGGTCGTTCCATATTATCCCTCGTTCAAATTTTTTCGAATATTCAGATGTGCAGAAATATATTATTTTTGCGGTATCGGATAACACGCAAAATCCATGGAGAAATCCTTCCGGCACATACAGCATTTTTTTATTTTTATCTGACAGGATTAATCCTGTCCATTTTCCATAACACGGCGAATCTTTACGGATATCTACCGCCACATCGAAAATTTCTCCGTCAATAACATTAATTAATTTTCCTTGAGCATTAGGATTTAATTGATAATGAAGCCCACGCAGGACATTTTTACGTGACACGGAAATGTTGAATTGTCCAAAATGTCCATTTATGCCGGCTTTTTTAAAATCCGAGTTTTTATATACTTCTTGAAAAAATCCGCGCGAGTCTTCAATTTGTTTTGTCACGGTTACTATAACGCCCGGAATTTCTGATCTTTCAAAAGTAAACGGCATATACTCTCCGATATGTATAAAAATATAAAATAGTTATCCCATTAGGCAGGATAATTAAGTATATACTTTTATATTAAAAAAGCAAAGAGTAATGCGCTTATAACCAAGAGATTAGGCTTGGATTTTTATTTCAGCTTTATAATGACATCAATCCTGTCCGGTAAACGTCTAAAAAAATAAAGGGAATCACTCCAAAAATGTTAAAATGGGTAAAATGGAAACACGCTAAAACGCCCATAAAACAAGGAGGATTCCCTATATGGCTAATTATAGCACGGTTTTTAATCAACTTTTAGCATTAATTCCGCGATATCGTTTCAATCCTGTCCGGTAAACGTCTAAAAAAATAAAGGGAATCACTCCAAAAATGTTAAAATGGGTAAAATGGAAACACGCTAAAACGCCCATAAAACAAGGAGGATTCCTCTTATGGCTATTAGAGCACTGTTTTTAATCAACTTTTAGCATTAATTCCGCGATATCATTTTGAACGTTTTGTAAATTCTTTTAATGGCGACCGTTATGTTAAGACTCTTAAATGCTGGAACCAGCTTGGAT
>JYNY01000546.1 GCA_000954095.1 Candidatus Omnitrophus magneticus
TTTCCCATGGAATAATACTGGAAGGTTTTATTTCAAATAAAATAAGATATCCTTTTGTCATGCCGAGTGTGTCTAGGTAGCGTGAAATTTGGTCGAGGCCATCTTCTTTACTATCGCTGTCTCTTTTTAATTTTAGTTCCAAAACAAATGTTTCGCCGGCGAATTCAATGGTTAAATCTGTTCGTCCTCGGCCAACCGCCATTTCACGATCAATTCTGCCGCCTCCATTGATTACTCTCTGCAAAAAGGCCATTAAAAGAAGCCCGTGTCCAGCTTCTTTATAATCAAATCGTTCCATCCAATGTTCACTGTTACGACGGTAAAATTTTTGAAACGCTTTCAAAAGTTTATCCATATCTAATTTGCCGTCAGGGTTGAGATACCAAGAAGTGGTCCCTTCTTCTTTAATATTTTCTTGTAACGCAAAATTCAAAACCCTAGGAATTATTTCTCGATATATTTCATTTGAAAAGACTATATCGTATTTTTCTTTTCGTATAAGCCCTAAATCCATAACATAAAGAAGATCATCATTAAAAGTGTCATATATAAGAGTATCTCCGTTAATAATAGCACTGACAATATTTTTTACTCTGGGCTCTTTCAGTTTATCTAATAAACTATCTAAATGCGTATCACGCCTCTTTATAAGATTTTCTTTCGCCTCTTCCGCGTGAGCGAGTGTTATTTTTTTCGTGAAATCACTTTTTAATATTTTCTCCACTATTTCATTAGCTACCGCGTTTACCAGCCACGGCTGGCCTCCGGTTAATTCATAAATTCTATTTATCATTTCTTTAGAAAATACTTGCCCTGTATCTTTTGTGTGCTGGCTGTATAATTCTGTTATTTCTTCTTTTGTCCATGTCCCTAAAAGAATTGATTCAGCTTTGATATTAAAGGGCGAGCCTGAGCCTAATGACGCTTCACTCGGACGGACTTTTGTTTTGTATTCACGAACATCTCTTAATCCCACAAGCGCCACGGTTGAAGGAAATCGTTTTGGTCTTATTTGAAAACCATTTCGCAATTGTCTAAGAATTGATACTAACACGTCATCGTATAATGAATCTATTTCATCTAATAATAAAACTATAGGTTTTTCCATATTTTCCGACCAGTCAGATAAATAATTTTCTAGAGTTAATTTTTTTTTATATGTTTCTGGTAGCGGAGGATAGTATTCTTTTAATAAAAAATTTTTTGAATTTCTATATAAAGAATCTATTATTTTACTATTCGCGGTTTCTTCAGTTATAGACCTATACCCCGCGGACTCAACCGAAAACACTACTGAAACATACTTTCCTTCTTTATTTAATCTATGCGCCAATTCATGAAGAAGTGTAGTTTTTCCAGTCTGCCTCGGCGCGTGGATTGTAAAGTATTGCTTTTTTTCAATAAGATCAAAAATGATTTTTTGGTTTCTTAGCGGGTCTATCATATAATGCGTGTCAGGCATACAAAAACCAGTTGTATTAAAATATCGTTTACTTTTCATTTTAAAATTTCCTCCAATTTTATTTTTATTTATAAATCAAACAACAAGTTGTCTCACATTTCCACGATAGTAATATTTTTATTCTGATGAGAAATATCTTCCCATTTAACGCGGGTTTCCCATGGAATAATACTGGAAGGTTTTATTTCAAATAAAATAAGATATCCTTTAGTCATGCCGAGGGTGTCTAGATAGCGGGAGATTTGATCTAAGCCTTTTTGTCTCGCGGACGGCATTCTTTTTAACTTTAATTCTAAAACAAATTTATCTCCGTTAAATTCTATAAGTAAATCAGTTCGTCCTGTTCCAACTGCCATTTCGCGATTTATCCTGCCGCCGCCGTTTATTACTCTCTGCAAAAACGCCATTAAAAGTAAATGCGGGCCTGCTTCTTTATAATCAAATCTTTCAAGCCAAACTTCAGAATTTTCACTGTAAAATTCTTGAAAAGCTTTTAATAATTTATCCATATCAAGTTTACCGTTGGATTTTATATACCATTTAGTTTCGCCTTCTTCTTCAATACTATCCTGCAAATTTCTATTTAAAACTCTCGGAATTATTTCTCGGTATATTTCATTAGCTATTCTTATAGGTTTTGTTTCGCTTATAATCCCTAAATCTCGGCAATATAGAAGCGAATCGTCATAGTTGTCAAACAAAACTCCGTCTCCATTTATAATAGCGCTTACTATATTTTTTACCCGCTCCTCTTTCAGTTTATCTATTAAACTATCTAAATGCGTGTCGCGTCTTTGTATTATATTTTCTTTCGCGGATTCAACATGATCTAGAGTTATTTTTTTTGTAAAATCTTCGTTTAATATTTTTACTACTATTTCTCTCGCTATAGCGTTTACCAGCCACGGCTGGCCTCCGGTTAATTCATAAATTCTATCTACTACTTCTTTTAAAAATATCTGCCCTGTATCTTTTGTGTGCTGACTGTATAATTCAGTTATTTCTTCTTTTGTGAATGTTCCCAAAAGAATTGATTCAGCTTTGATATTAAAGGGCGAGCCTGAGACTAGAGACACTTCACTCGGACGAACTTTTGTTTTGAATTCCCGAACATCTCTTAATCCCACAAGCGCCACGGTTGAAGGAAATCGTTTTGGTCTTATTTGAAATCCATTTCGTAACTGCCTAAGAACTGACACTAAAACATCGTCATATAATGAATCTATTTCATCCAATAATAAAACTATTGGTTTAGTTTGAGAAATAGCCCAATCTATTAAGTAATTTTCTAATGTTAAATCTTTAGTATATTTTTCAGGCGGGATTGGACAATTTTTTTTATTGAGATATTGGCCGCTTGAACTGTAAAGAGAATTAATAATTTTTTTATTCGCGATTTCTTCAGTTATAGATCTATACCCCGCGGACTCTACGGAAAACACTACTGAAATATAATTTCCTTCTTTATTTAATCTATGCGCCAATTCATGTAAAAGTGTTGTTTTCCCAGTCTGCCTCGGCGCGTGGATTGTGAAGTATTGCGTCTTCTCTATTAAATCGAATATGATTTTTTGGTTGCGCAAAGGGTCAATCATATAATGTCTTTCAGGCATACAAAAACCAGTTGTATTAAAATATCGTTTACTTTTCATTTTTTAAAATCCTCCATATTCATTCCATGTTTATTTATAAATCAAACGATAAGCTATCTCACATTTCCACAACAGTAATTTTTTTATTCTGATGAGAAACATTTTCCCATTTAACGCGGGTTTCCCATGGAATAATACTGGAAGGTTTTATTTCAAATAAAATAAGATACCCTTTTGTCATGCCGAGTGTGTCAAGGTAGCGTGAAATTTGGTCGAGGCCATCTTCTTTACTATCGCTGTCTCTTTTTAATTTTAGTTCCAAAACAAAGGTATCGCCGGCGAATTCAATGGTTAAATCTGTTCGTCCTCGGCCAACCGCCATTTCACGATCAATTCTGCCGCCTCCATTGATTACTCTCTGCAAAAAGGCCATTAAAAGAAGCCCGTGTCCAGCTTCTTTATAATCAAATCTTTCTAGCCAATGTTCACTATTACGGCGATAAAATTTTTGAAACGCTTTTAATAGTTTATCCATATCAAGCTTAGCGTCAGGTTTTATGTAACAAGAAGTCATGCCTTCTTCTCTAATGTTTTCTTGCATAGAAAAGTTTAAAACTCTAGGAATTATTTCTCGGTATATTTCATTTGAAAAAATTATGTCATATTTTTCTTTGCGGATAATTCCTAAATCTATAACATACCTAAGATCATCATTGAAGTTGTCATACACAAGAGAATCGCCGTTTATAATAGCACTGACAATGTTTTTAACTCTGGGTTCTTTCAGTTTATCTAATAAACTATCTAAATGCGTGTCTCTGCGCGCGATTAGATTTTCTTTCGCCTCTTCCGCGTGAGCGAGTGTTATTTTTTTTGTGTAATCACTTTTTAATATTTTCTCCACTATTTCATTCGCTACCGCGTTTACCAGCCACGGCTGGCCTCCGGTTAATTCATAGATTCTATCTATTACTTTTTTTGAAAATATCTGCCCTGTATCTTTTGTGTGCTGACTGTATAATTCAGCTATTTCTTCTTTTGTCCATGTTCCTAAAAGAATTGATTCCGCTTTTATATTAAAGGGCGAACCGGAGCCTAGAGACACTTCACTCGGACGGACTTTTGTTTTATATTCCCGAACATCTCTTAATCCCACTAAAGCTATGGTTGATGGAAAATTTTTTGGCCTTCCTTGAAAACCATTACGTAGTTGTCTTAGCACTGATACTAATACGTCATCATATAACGAATCTATTTCGTCTAATAATAAAACTATTGGTTTTTTTTGAGAACCCGCCCAATTATTTAAATAAGTCTGTAAAGAACACTTTTCATCTGCTAGCGACTTTTTCGGCCATAACTCCTTAGAAATAAATAACTCGCATGATTCATAAAGAGAATTTATTATTTTTAAATTCGCGGTTTCTTCAGTTATAGACCGATACCCCGCGGACTCTACCGAAAACACTACTGAAATATAATTTCCTTCTTTATTTAATCTATGCGCTAATTCATGTAAAAGCGTAGTCTTTCCTGTCTGCCTTGGCGCGTGGATTGTGAAGTACTGCGTCTTCTCTATTAAATCGAATATGATTTTTTGGTTGCGCAAAGGGTCAACCATATAATGTCTTTCAGGCATACAAAAACCAGTTGTATTAAAATATCGTTTACTTTTCATTTTAAAATTTCCTCCAATTTTATTTTTATTTATAAATCAAACAACAAGTTGTCTCACATTTCCACGATAGTAATATTTTTATTCTGATGAGAAATATCTTCCCATTTAACGCGGGTTTCCCATGGAATAATACTGGAAGGTTTTATTTCAAATAAAATAAGATATCCTTTAGTCATGCCGAGGGTGTCTAGATAGCGGGAGATTTGATCTAAGCCTTTTTGTCTCGCGGACGGCATTCTTTTTAACTTTAATTCTAAAACAAATTTATCTCCGTTAAATTCTATAAGTAAATCAGTTCGTCCTGTTCCAACTGCCATTTCGCGATTTATCCTGCCGCCGCCGTTTATTACTCTCTGCAAAAACGCCATTAAAAGTAAATGCGGGCCTGCTTCTTTATAATCAAATCTTTCAAGCCAAACTTCAGAATTTTCACTGTAAAATTCTTGAAAAGCTTTTAATA
>JYNY01000547.1 GCA_000954095.1 Candidatus Omnitrophus magneticus
TGCTGAACCTTGCCCTTGAAAAGGTGATCACCAAAGGCACCACCTACACAGCCAAAATGGACGGTTATGAAAAGGAAATTACGGCACTGGAAGATAAAATCTCTAAAGCCGACGCCCGCCGCAGGGCCGCCAGCATGTCGGTGAACTCAAGCGAATATCTCTACTCAAACCTGCGCTTCGCCATGGCTCATCTCGACCAAGCCCCGGCCGAAGCCCAGATCAACCTCTTAAAGACCCTGATCAAAGCCATCGACGTTTTTGAAGATCATGTGATCCTGCGGATGTATGTGACCGAACCGGCCGACGAGATTGCCTGCGTGATACCCCCTGAAAACAAACGAACCCTGCCCGATACTACTACCGGACAGGGTTCGCCTGAGCGTCAACAATGGCGGAGAGGCAGGGATTCGAACCCTGGGTACGGTTTCCCGCACACTTGCTTTCCAGGCAAGCCTGATCAACCACTCCAGCACCTCTCCACAAAATTTTTAAAGGATAATTGAAATTTATTAAACACTGATTCTTGAATTTAACGAGTTTAATAAATAACTAATCTTGGCACGGAACTTGGCTCTTTAGGTAATATAAAAAAAAATTTTACAACTTATAAAAAAACAGAACGGATTATTTTACATATCAAAATATTATTTGTCACTAAATTTAATCGAAATCTTCTCAAAATTATTTAATTATGTTAAAATCAATGCGGGCGTAAAAATATTATTTTACTTTTATTTTTAACGGAGAGGTGGCAGAGCGGTTGAATGCGGCGGTCTCGAAAACCGTTGTGCCTCCGGGTACCGGGAGTTCGAATCTCCCCCTCTCCGCCATTTTAACAAAAATTTTTTAATTTTTATTAAAATGGCTTTGGAATTCGCTTTAGCGAATTCCATGTGGATTTACATCGTCGCATTTTTTAAAAATAAATTTTCAAAAAAATGCTCCTCGTAAATCCACGGAGAGGGGGAGGCAAAGCAAGCTCACAAAAGTTCGCTCACTTTGTCTCCCCCTCTCTCAAATATGCGATGAAATTCCTAATTATAGACAAAAAAAATTTATTTTTTTTTATAATATTTGACGAAACAATAAAACAACAATTACTTCTTTAACCAAAAAACTAAAATTCACCATGAATAAAGAAGTCTAAAATATTCGAGATAAAAGATTTTTAAAAATCGAGAGTCACACCATTTAATGAGGTACGTCAATTTTTTTAAAAACCTTTTATTCGCAAAGATTCGCATTATTCGCTATAGTAAAATATAGTTTTTCGGTTTAATAAAAATAATAAAAAACAAGGAGAAATAACATGAATGAAACATTAAATAATATTTATAGCTATATAATTCCCTACGCTATAAATATTATCTCAGCAGTACTCATTTTTATAATAGGTAAATGGGTAGCGCGTATCGCCTCAAACCTTTTTGAAAAGGCAATGGAAACTTCAAAGGTAGAAAAAACATTAACGTCATTCGCAAAAAATATGATCTACTACAGTATTCTAATTTTCGTAATTATCGCGGCTCTCGGAAAACTTGGAATACAAACAAATTCTTTTATCGCTATGATCGGTGCGGCAGGACTTGCTGTTGGGCTGGCGCTTCAAGGTTCACTTGCGAATTTTGCCGCTGGAGTAATGATTATATTGTTTGAGCCGTTTAAAACAGGCGACACTATAGAAACAAGTGGCGCTACAGGCAAGGTGGAAGAGATACAGATATTTAGCACTATCATGACTTCGACAGATAATAAAAAAATAATCATTCCTAACGCGAAAATAACAGGGGATAAAATAATAGTTTTTAAAAAATAACTCTTTCCCGAATAAATTGATACCGCACCTTTGGTTTTAACATCTTCAAAAATATAAAAAAAGAAGTAACAATTTAGTGATTGGGATAAGTAGGGATAAAAGGTTTAAACAATCGGACAATATATACCACAATTACGCTTCTTCGCTATTATTCCAACACCTAATTAATCAATTTCTCCGGCAACAATCATTACCGCCGTTACTGATTGTTCCGGTATCATTTGAAAGGCGCTTGTGAGTTTAATACCTGCCAATTTTTCAACATTCAAAATATTAAAAATTTTTTTCTGATCTGATAAATTTTTCCATATCGGATATCCGGGGCTGTATCTCATTATTTTTTCTCTCGCGACTGAAAGTTCTTTGGCTATCCGTCCATGAGTGTATTCAGCAAGAGCCTCTGCTAATTGTACACTCAACCCATGAACATAAAACATTTTGCCGTATTCACCCGCCACATTTAAATTGTTTATAATTTCATTTATTTTATTTCCTATCGTTACGGCAAAAAAAACCACGGGGCTTCCGCCTTCTTCGCGCGTATAAAAATAATCCGATATTTTTGTTTCGCGCGGAGTTTCTTCCGAGCTAAGCGCGAAAGATATTGTTTCAATAATTTTACCGCTTTCATCAAACATAAAGATACTATCATTTTCAGAATACGCTTTAAAATACCCATAAACCACACGCGGCGCGAGCCACCCGTGAACAATCGCGGATTTTTTCAAATCTTCAAGCATCGGCTTAAATTCATGTTCAATAATTTCCGCTCTTTTTATCGCGTCTTTTATTTTATTCCCCCAACTCAAATTAAAAAGCGCTGATATATCCAAATAATTAAAAAGTTCCGCCGTATTTATATCCCTCATAACACGCGCGCCGTAAGATGTAATTGTCAAATCTCTATTCTTAACACGAGATATTATTTTCTTACTAACGTTAGACATAGCGCATTGGTTTTTATTTTGTGTTTTATTATCAGCGCTAATAATCCGCGCGTGGTATTCTGCTAATATATTTTTTTTCTCTTCATTATCGCATAATTTCTGGGCTATTTTTAATCCGGTAAAAGCATCTTTCGCGTAAAACACGCCGCCTTCATAAATACGTCCATCCTCAATAATTGAAATATTCCGCGCGAACTCTTCATTTATCGGCGCTCCGCCTATTATTACCGGATACTTTAATCCGCGTTCGTGAAGAGTTTTAACGCATGTTCTCATGTGCTCGGCGGTAGAAACAAGTAAAGCGCTTAACCCTATTATATCAACCGCTTCTTTCTTAGCGTTTTCTATTATTATTTCCACTGAAACTTGTTTGCCTAAATCTAAAACAGAAAATCCATTATTTTCCAAAATCATTTTAACAAGATTTTTACCGATATCATGAACATCTCCAAAAACTGTGGCAAGAAGTACTTTTCCGCGCGTTATAGATTCTGATTTTGAAATAAAATTTTTAAGATAATCTATGGCTTTACGCATGACTTCCGCGGATTTAAGGACATGCGGAAGGACTAATTCGCCTTGATTAAACTTAATGCCTACTTCCCTCATAGCGGAAAGTAAAATTTCATTAATTATTACATCTGCTTTAAAAAATTTTAGGGCTTCATCTAAAATTGGAATAATATCGAGTTTATTTCTTTCTATTACAGCCTGCTTAATACGCGCGTCTATCGGAGCTATTGTATTTTGAGATATCCTCTCCGGTTTTTCAATAACTACTCTTTGTTCCGCAAAATACTCTATAAATTTTTCCAAAGCTGTTTCTTCTCTATTAAAAATAAGCGCGTCCGCTAAATCCCGCGCTTTAAGAGGGATTTCGCTATATTCCAAAATTTCAGAAGCATTCGCGATAGCTAAATCAAGCCCGCTATTTACGGCATGATGTAAAAATACGGCATTTAAAACTTTCCTAGCTTCTTTTGAAAGGCCGAATGAAATATTACTCACCCCCAAAACAGTCATAACACCCGGCAGGTCCTCTTTAACGTATTTTATGGCGTCTAACGTGTTTTTACCAGCGTCGCGATATTCATTTTCCCCTGTCCCTAAAGAAAAAGTAAGTAAATCAAAAATAATTCTATGAGGTTCTATTTTATATTCCAAAGAAGCGATTTCAAATATCCCGCGGGCGATTCTCCTCTTCTCTTTCACTGTTTTTGCCATTCCTTTTTCATCAATTGTAAGAGCTATCACGAATGAAGAATGTTCAGATGCTATCCTAAATATTTCACGCGCCTTCTTACCGCCGTCCTCTAAATTAACGGAATTTATAAACATCGTGCCCGGATAATTTTCAAGCGCTCTTTCTATTACTTTAGGAATAGTCGAATCTATCATTAACGCGCTTGAAATATTTTCAGCTAAATATTTTGTTATTTTTCCGGCGTCTTCTTCTTCGGTAGAGCGTTCAGTAAGCGCCACGCATAAATCTAAAATTTTAGCTCCGGCTTTTTCTTGTGTTTTAGCTATTTCTATTATCCCATCAGTGTCGTCTTTTAAAATCAATTCTTTCATTTTGCGTGAACCATGCGTGTTAAGCCGCTCCCCCGCTATGATAGGACGTGACAGTTCGTCCAGATTAAACCCTTCATAAAATGTAGAAAACATTTTTAAAAGAGGCTTCTTTCTTTTTTCATGTTTCTTGATAATTTCACGCAAACTTTTAATATGCACGGGGGTTGTTCCGCAACATCCGCCTAAAACATCAAGTTTATATTTTTGAAGGAATCCTCCCATTATTTCAGCCATTTCACGCGGTTCTAGCGGATACACTGTTTTATCACCATCGCGGTAAGGAAGCCCCGCGTTAGGCACGCATGAAATATACGTCGGAGAATATTTATTTAAAAAACTAATCGTACTTTCCATTTCTTTTGGGCCGAGACTACAATTAATTCCTATAACATCCACTCCCATATATCCTAAACTAGCCATAACAGCTAAAGGTGTTGTGCCTAAAAGCATCCGGCCCTGTTCATTTATCGTAAAAGAAGCCATTATTACAATATCTTTTGCCAGAGACTTAGCCGCTAGACGAATAGCGCTTACTGCCGCTTTCATTTCAAGCAAATCCTGCGATGTCTCAATTAAACAAGCATCTACCCCTGCTGAAATAAGGCTAAACGCCTGTTCATAAAAAATATTTTTTAATTCTTTATAACTTATTCCGCCGAGCTTCGGATCAGACACTGAAGCTAATATGCCTGTAGGCCCCATTGTTCCTACAACATAACGGGGAAACTCTTTAGTAGAAAAACTTTTAGCCGCTTCAATTGCTATTTTCACACTGGCCGTATTTATTTCACGCACTTTATTCTCTAACCCATACTCTCTAAGTTTTATAGCATTCGCGCCGAACGTATTAGTCTCTACCGCGTCCGCGCCTGCCTTGAAATAATCACAGTGTACGCGCGATACAAGGCTTGGGCTCGAAAAAGAAAGATATTCCATGCATCCCGATTTTTCTCCGAAATGCATTTCATTAATGCCCAATTCTTGGATATATGTCCCAAACGCGCCGTCCATAAGGACTATTTCATCTTTTATCTTTTCACGAAATGTTTTTGTCATAATATTTTTTTACCATCTCTTTACAATATCACATCTAATGATGTGTAAAACCTCTTACAATGAACGTTCCAACAATTTGATTATTCTATAACCCAAAAGCTACAGTTGAACATGAATAACGAAAGCTAAGATGTTTGAGATAAACGGCTTAAAAAAATTCGTAGGCGCACCATTTGATGAGGTGCGTCAAGAATTGTTTTAAACCTTTTAGCCGGACAGATTAGAGTTATTTGTCATGGGCATTTGCAGTTTTTGGGTATAATAGTATCCTTTTTTTTTATAAATGTGAATAAATTTTCTCTTTACTTTTTTAAAATCAATGATTATTATTAGCTTTCCTTAAAAACTGTCAATCAAAACACATGAAAGGAACTATATGCAACCGAATAAATTCAATATAACTAAAGAAGAAATACTCGAGTATCATCTTGGCGGAAAAATAGGATTAAATATTTTAAAAAGCCTTTCTAATCAAAGAGATTTAAGTATTGCCTATACACCCGGTGTAGCCGCGATCTGCGAAGAAATACACAATGACGAAGAAAAGGCTTATTCATTAACAAGTAAAGGCAATCTAGTAGCGGTTGTTACTGACGGAACCGCGGTTCTAGGGCTAGGCAATATCGGGCCTAAAGCATCCATCCCTGTCATGGAAGGCAAGGCAATTCTTTTTAAAACATTCGCGGATGTCGATGCTTGGCCGGTCCCGCTTGAAGGCGTAATCAATCCCGCAACAGAAAGAACAGATATTCAAAAATTAGTAGAGACCACATCGCGCCTGTCATGTATGTACGGCGGAATTAATCTTGAAGATATCGCGGGGCCTGAATGTTTCGACGTTGAAGACCAACTACAGGAAATGCTTGATATTCCTGTATTTCACGATGATCAATGGGGTACGGCAATTATAACATTAGCTGCTTTAAAAAATTATTGCGTTATAACCGGCAAAAATATAAAAAACCTTTCCATTGTTATAAACGGCGCGGGTGCCGCCGGTCTTAGAATAGCTGATATGATTAAAACAGAAGGCGGAACAAAAATAATGATTTGCGACAGTAAAGGAATTTTAACCGTCAATAGAAATGACTTAAATCTGCACAAAAAGAAACATGCCGTATCAACTGGTTTAAAAACACTGGCTGACGCCATGAAAAACGCTGACGTTTTTATAGGAGTTTCCGTAGCAGACTGTGTTACAGGAGAAATGGTCGAAACTATGTCAGAATATCCCGCGATATTCGCTATGGCAAACCCTGTTCCTGAAATCATGCCTGAAATAGTTGAAAAAGCCATGAAAGGCCGTAAATATATCATGGCAACCGGCAGATCTGATTATCCCAATCAAATTAACAATGTATTAGGATTCCCTTTTATTTTTAGAGGAGCTCTTGATGTTCGCGCGAAACGTATTACCATGGGAATGAAAATAGCCGCGTCAAGCGCGTTAGCGGAACTCGCGAGAATAGGAAACGTGCCTGAAAAAGTAAAAAAGGCGTATAACCGTGACTTTACATTCGGTCCTGATTATTTAATACCAACACCATTTGACCCGAGAATAAAAGAATGGGAATCAAAAAGAGTAGCTCTAACAGCTATAAAAGAAGGAGTGGCGAGACTGAAAGAAGTGCCGGAGTATAATTCGCGGACTAATGAAAAATAAAAAAAATCGCGCTAATGCACTTCGCTCAATTTTTATCCCTGTATTAAACCCGAAAAATGTAATTCCCCTATTGCGCTACATTTTTCTGGATAATTTAAAATCACAACTTTATTTCTGTAATACGCTCTGGACACTTCCGCGAATGAAACACAGTAGTATTAAAAATTTAGGAACATTTTGCCGAAGGCCTATTACGAAATATTAGTTAATCTCACAACTTTACTTCTTCCCCATTACTTTTTATTGATTTTTGAGCGGCTTCTAAAATACGCACAATACGAAGGCCTGAATCCGCGTCAGAT
Organism: Candidatus Omnitrophus magneticus; assembly: GCA_000954095.1. GTDB lineage: Bacteria > Omnitrophota > Gorgyraeia > Tantalellales > Tantalellaceae > Omnitrophus_A > Omnitrophus_A magneticus. Next base: position 7,360 of record JYNY01000547.1, read on the forward strand.
AACGGTTTTCTTTTTTCCTTTATTGAAAGCGCGAAATCTTTACACATCCGGCCCAACGCTTCAGACATATCTACCTTTGGCGCCCACATATCCCCTACGCGGTAATCATAATGAAGTTTATAAGATTCATCCTCACCATTATTTACTCGGACTTTGGTGGCATAAACTTTAACTTTTTCACTAGGCATAAGATCATCATACACGACCATCTGTTCTGAACCTGAAATAAGAACAAGCCGTATTTTTACCGGAGACATCCAATTAAAATGAAAATGAGCTATTAAATCGCTCGCGAAATTAAGAGTCAAATACCCGATATTTTCTATATCTTTTTTTACATGCGCGGCGCCTATAGCCCTGACTGAAATAGGTTTTTCTTTTAAAAGATAATCCATTATGCTTAAGTCGTGCGGAGCAAGATCCCATACTACATTTATATCTTCCTGAAAAAGTCCTAGATTAACTCTGACTGAATCGTAATATAATATGTTCCCGATATGACCGCCATCCACAAGCTCTTTTATTTTACGAACAGAACCCGTGTACAAAAAAGTATGGTCAACCATAAGAACCAATCCTTTTTTGTCAGCAAGTTCCACAAGTTCTTCAGCTTCTTTCACTGACGCGGCAAGCGGTTTTTCAACAAGCACATTCTTCCCGGCAAGAAGCGCCTCTTTAGCCAGAAAATAATGATAACGAACAGGAGTTGCCACAACTACAGTATTTATTTTATCGGAATAAATTAAATCTTTATAATTAGTAAACCTATCAAGAGAAGGATACCTTACTCCAAATTTTTTTAATGTCGCTTCGCTTGTATCGCAAATACTTTGTAGCCAGCACTCTTCAGCCTCTATAAAATTTCTTACTAAATTTTTTCCCCAATATCCACAGCCTATTACTCCAATTACAACGTCCATTGGCATTTCCCCCCTTCATAATCTAAGATATTAAATACCACCATTAGTTTTCTTTCTATAAGATATAAGATACCTAATGTTTAAGAGAACACCAAATTTTGGAGTCAAAAAAAACGCGAGAAGCTATTTAACCGAAAACCTGCGTTTGGACATAGATAAAGAATGCTAAAATGTTTGAGATAAAAGGCTTAAAACAATTTGTAGGCGCACCATTTGATGAGGTGCGTCAAAAATTTTTTTAAGCCTTTTAGCCAGAGAGATTCGCATTATTCGCTATTGATTTAAGATAAGGAGATGCGCCTAAACACTCGGGAATGAATATTTGTATTGACTTATACTTAACATAAAATATAAAATGTTTTTCTCTTTTTTGATGGTGAGCGTAGCTCAGTTGGATAGAGCGCCTGACTGTGGCTCAGGCGGCCGGGGGTTCAAATCCCCTCGCTCACCCCATTTTTTGTTTTGAGCATATAAAGCCTCCCAACTGGTCGTAGAATCAACGAGTTGCGTCGGTTCTAATCTGTTGTGGAGGCTTTGTACGTCAGGTGCCACACATTCGAACATGGCAAGGCACTTTTCCTGCTCAAATTGCAGTTTCTTACCGTGTAAGACGAGTTTTGTGCCCAGACACGAGAGAACATACCGCTTGTCCTCCAAAGTGCCCGTGTCGAACCGTTTCTTGGCCGTTTGGGCGAACATAAACGCCTTATCCGCCCGATCCAGCCACGTTTCAGCCCTTGCCTGAGTATCGCCGATCAATTCCTCGTATTTCTGCTTTTCCTTCAACAGATCCTCTTTTTTCTTGGCGTATTCTTCCGCGCCGATCTCTTCGTTCAATCGCATATTAAAAAGCGCGTCTAATTTTTTGAGGCAGGCATCCAGATTATGTCGGTGCGCTTTTGTGATCGAGTCCCGGTCGATGATTTCCTTTGACTGCTCTTCTTTGAGTTGCTTGATAGCCCATTCCCGGAATTGGGGAGGGATGGTGATTTTGCCCACGATATCACTGATTTGCTTTTCAAGGACATCCGCGCGCACAGGCGGTTCAGAGCAATCCCGTTTGATACTGCGCGTGCAATGATAATAAATGTGAATATTGTGCCCGCCGTTTAAGAGGCGTTTCTTTTTTCTCTCGGCTGTGATGGTCGCGCCGCATTCCGGGCAACGAATAATGCCTGTAAAAGCGAATGTGTATTTATGCGGCTTTGGCCTGCTTCGGCCCGATATTATCTCCTGCGCGATATCAAACTCGGCCTTGGTGATCATCGGCTCATGCTTTCCCGGATACACCACGCCGTTCCAGAGAAACGCGCCGTAATAAAAAGGATTACGAAAGAGCCTGCAAAAATTGGCGCGGCTAAGTTTTACCCCGCGGTCTTCCTTAAAGCCCATCTCTTGGGCGATAGCATAAAGCGTCTCCAGCTTACAGCGTTTCTCGAGGAGAATGTCCCAAAGCCTCCGCATGAATGGAAAAGAATTCGGCTCCGGATATATCGGCGGTTTATCCGGCACGTTGTAATAATTATTGACGTATCCGACCGGCGGCTTATGCGGAAGCCAGCCGTCCGAAATCTTCGAGCGCTGGCCGCGCTTGGTGTTGGTGCTTAAGTCAATGACAAATTGATTGGCCATGCCGAACTCAAGGTTCATCATTAGAACGTTATCCGTCGGATGATAGCCGCGCTGAAATGTCTGAATATGCCGGATGATGGATTGCTGAAGCATCCAGCTGATCGTGCCGCCGTCAATAGGATTGCGCGCGAGGCGATCCAACTTCCAGCAGAGAATGCCCTCGGCCTTGCCTTTATGAATGGCTTCGATCATCTGGCTAAAGACAGGCCTGCCCGGGGCCTTGGCTGATTTCTCTTCGGTGAATATTTCGACTACGTTAAGGCTTTGCTCTTCGGCGAGTTTCTTGAGCTCTTCGATCTGCGAGGGGACGGAGGCGACCTGTTTGTCTTCGTTCTCCGATGACTTGCGGGCGTAGAGAAAATATCTGACAGGTTCGGCGATCATTTTTTCTCTATTTTGTTGAGGAGCTTGACCATATCAGACTTCTTGTACAGCCGGTAATTGTTCAGCGGATGGCGATGGGGTTTGAGCTTGCCCTGCTTGTCCCAGTTACGCAGGGTCTGCTTGGTGACCTTTAGCAATTCCGCCGCTTCACAGATGGTTAAATATTCTGGCATAGCTTTTCTCCTTTAAGGTTATAAAACATTATAACTTGTGTCCGAATTCGATTCAAGTCCTTTGTCGTCTCATCAAGTTTGTCATTGCGAGGAAGGCCGAAGGCCGACGAAGCAATCTTATCCCCATAAAAAAAGAATTCTTTTTTGTCCAATGACCACGACATGACATTTCAGAATTTTAAATCACTCACAGACTGCGCCTCGCCCGACCCGAGCCCAAACCCGGCTGGGAAGGACCCGAAGCCTAAGACGCGTAAATCGCCAAAACAAACCCATGCTTCTCCCATTACCTCATCGATTGCAACCGCTTCAACAGCGCAAGGTTCTGCAATATTGACCGCTGGACTGCCTTCTCATACTTGATGACCTTGTCCCAATCATCCTCGGCAGGCAAACTGCTTATTTTGACCGTGACCTCCTCGGCATACCTATTCTTGCGCTTGGCCTGTTTGAGTTCGGCAAGCCGGGGCGTGTCACTGCATGTCCTACAAGAGGCCATTTCCTTGTTAATTTCCTTATTGGTTTTGTGCTCTTTGTTGCCAAAATAATCGGTTTTGCCATAGTAATCATTGATTGCCGTATCGAGTTGCTTGCGAATACTGCCGGTTTCAAAACGCAATACCCGGCGCAGGCGCCAGTAATCAACCGCAATCTTCTCAACCAATAGGCATTCCATCTGCCCGGAAGGGTTAAGACTTAAGATGAGGCCGTCTAAAAGCTCCTTGTATTCCTGCGCGTCTTCCTTGCCATCTCCGGTTGTAATGATCAAGTCTTTGGCAAATATGCCATGCTTAACCGCATTCTGCGAAACAAGCGCCTTGCCTTCTGCAGTCAGCGGCCCGGTTGAAACAAGCGCGTTTTGTTTGTTTGCCTCGATCTGTTTCTTTGTTGTCATGAACAAATCTCCTTTCAAAATGGCCTTGGCCCGATATCGTCCTGCTCCGGGACGCTTGGGACGGTATTAAGCGGTTCTTCTTGTGTTCTGTGTTCATTCTCATTTAAACAGCTCTTAAAAATCTTTCGGGCGTGAGTTGATTGAATGCGTCCCAAATGTCCCAGAATATCCTTTTGGATAACCATTGCTCTGGACGCGAGGGGCGGCGGCTTCCTGATCTCAAAGACTTTGCCGGGCGTTTCTTTTATACCCGCAAGCTCGAATATCCGCTGTCGGTGCTGTTGGCCGCTCTGCCCGGGAAATAAGACACAACCAAACTGACCGGCGTCATTGATTATCAAATGTTCGCCTTTGTGGTCGCCGCCGGATTCAGCGCAAGCCGGACAACGCGCGATGACGCTTGATCCCCGGCGCTTTACTTTCTCAAGTCTTGATAGATCAAGTCCCATATTCTTTGTCCCTGAATGCCACCCGGCGAAAGCCCCGATGACTTCTTTCTTTGCCGTCGTCTTTATCCGTGCGCATGATCGAATTTGACTTTGTTGTCTTAAAGAGCTCGAGCATCAACCGTTCCAATTCTCTTTGAATGACCGTGATCGGTTTAGGGTCCCATCCCTTAAGCGGGCAGTATTCAGCGTATGCCTCAATAATCTCGGTGACTGTCAGATCAGCATCCTCATCGCTAACCACGTTTTCAATAAGAAAGTGCCGCAGGCTGTCGCTTTCGGCGAGCAAGCCGTCAACGATTTTCACCTGCGCCGCTGACAGCGCGATATCGCCGCCGGTCTGAATGTCTTGTAAAAGCATTCCCAAGCCCTGCAATGCCCAGTTAAGAATGCCACTGCCTTCTTCCTGAATCAGCCTATCAGCGAAATGCGGGATCTGCTTTGCCGGAGCAGGGGCCTCGAAGCGGATGATCAGCAATCTGCGTTTCCATGCGCCGGTGTCGCCGTCGAGGCGCACCTGTAAGCGCGAGTTTGAAGTGATCAGAATGCAGAAATTTCCCTGAAACGGAAAACTGCCGGTGCCGCATTTCTGCTCTGCGTCAAACCAGTCGCCGCCGACCAGCCCCTTGATGACATACGCGCCTTTTTCTGAAAGGAATCGGCCCGGCACGTCCACGCCCACAAGAAGGTTCTTTTTAAGATAACGGAAGAGCTCGAAACGCTCGTTAAGATGCTGGGTGCGCATTTCCGTGACATTGATCTGCCCGACCAGTTTCTGAATGATCAAGGCCAAGGTTGATTTGCCGCGCCCGGGTTTTCCATCGAGAATAAGCAGTTTCTGGATGAGGTTATTGCCCAAAAGACAAAGACCGGTGTATTTCTGCAAGAGAAGCGCGTCATCCGCTGAAACGGACGGAATAAGAAGCTCATCAAAGAACCGATTGCATTTCGCCGAGGCATCAAACGGGATCGGGCATTGATTACGTGAGCAATAATCAGGAGAGAAAGCGCAAAAGTCCGCCTCGCCGTTATTCTTAAAGACGATCACGCCGTTGGACAGATGAACGATCGTATTGTCTCTGCGGAAGGCGTTCTTTTTCTCGCTGATGCCTTTAAGCTGAGCCACGATATGATTCTGAATGCTATTATTCCGTTTGCGCTCAAGCGATGGCAATCCTTGCTCGCGCGATACGTCAAGAAGCCGCGCGGCTATTTCCTGCTTGATCGTGTCTTCCGAAATAACGCTATAAAGCCCGCTCTCCGGGTTATAGCGATAGAATTCCCGCTCATCCGGCTCGAATAGCTGAATATGTTCTGCTTGATGCAGGCTTGCCCAGAATGATTGATTTATAGCTGTGACCGCGCCGTCTTTACTTAAATAATACGGATCGCCGTATTGACTGATAAGATTTTGTAGATTCGCAGAGACGGAGGCATTCGCTTCTTTTGATGATGACGACCAATGCGGACATTGTTTCAGGATTTCAAGGAAAGCCGCGGGCGTGCCGCCTGCTTTAAGCCAATCTGAAACATCTTTAATCGGAACATCGTCAATGTCGGGCAGTTCGATGACCTTAACCAGAATACCTATTGTGCAAAGACTACTTGCCACGGCTTGAGCGTGTAATCGTCCCGGCTTATCCTTGTCGGCTATGATTACGGCCTCACAGCATCCTTGAAAAGCATCGGTATATGTTTTCTGCCATTTGCCCGCGCCCATGGGGCAGGTCGTCGCAATGAATCCCAAGGCGGCCAGATTGTCTGCGTCCTTCTCGCCTTCGCAGATATAGATCGTCTCGCAGTCCTTAATGCCCTGTAGCACCTCCGGCAAGTGGTAAAGGACCGGTTCTACCTCGCCCAAGCCCCAGACAAAGCCGTCATTGAACGGCCGCCTCTGCGCGAAAGATTTCGGCTCAAACCTCACGACCTGAAAGAGCAGATTGCCGTCCGCGTCCTTGTAATCGTAAATCTTGCTGATGTGCTGGTTACTCATCTTTACCGTCCTCGTTAATGTTGTAAACCGGATACCCTAAGGCGAATTTGCAAAAGCGTAGAAGCCGAAGCGCCTGCTCCGCGGCCTCGGCAAAAGAAAGCTCCTTGCCGTAGGTCTGTAAATAAATCTCCTGAAATTCTTCGATCGCCTTTTGGGTCAACATAATTTTTCCGCCTTCACGTACAGATGGCGAAAAATCACCCAAAGGGGATAAATTCTTGAAAAGGAATATAAAACGATGGAAAAAAGATTTTTGCGGGGGATGGTGAATTCACCAAGAGGCCGGTGAATTCTGCTTTAAGCGATGAGCTTGATTTTGATCTTGTAGGCTTTTACTTCGTCGTAAGGCCAGAAGGGGTCTTCGTCTATCTTAAAATAGGCCTTAAGCGTCTGGGCGAGCAGTTGCTTTGTTTTCTTTAGCTTATCCGGAGCCTTGATTATTGAGAAACCTTTGTTTTGAGCCTCGTCCTCGTCAACCTCATACCCGAAGTCTTGTTCAGTCTTTCTAATCGTAGAGCTTTTGCCAGCGGCAAACCTTTCCCAAGATATTTCGCCATGATTTTCCGCCAGCCGCTGAAGCATTTCCCACTGCTTGTTGGGTCTGCGGCTCTTGGAATCCTCAAACCCCATTTCCTTGTAATCGGAGCGGATGGTCTTATTTTTGCATTTAATGTCCACGTTATGCCCGTCAACGAACTTGATCGTTATTTCTTCCCATTTGGCATTGACTGGAAGATTTAAAGCGGGCTTATCGGTTACCTCTGCGGGAGAAGGTGATTTCTGCCCTTGGGCGAGGTCATTGGAATAATTGGCGAACCATGCTTCATAAGTATCGAGTATTTCAAGGGTGTAAAAAATGCCGGAATTATAGTTGAATTCGAGGATTTTACGAGGGTCCCAAAGTTGCGGCCATGGTTCTTCCGGTTTATCCGGGCGATTTTCCTTTGTGATTTTAAGCACTCGGGCCCCAAACTCCAAATCGCGCAGGATGTTTAAAATATGATTGATCGGAACGGTGTTTAATTTGTTTTCCTTGGTCTGTCGAAGCTCAATAACGCCGCTTGAGTCTGCTTTGGCTCGTTCGGCCTCTATTGCCTCAATAACACGTTTGAAATTATCTGAATGCGCCATTTTAAGTTTTGCCTTCTGTCGGAATTTTGTCTGGTAATGGGAAACCATTTATATTATAATGTTTTATACCCTTTTTGTAAATAAGAATGCCCTTGCGGGTGGTGCTATTAATAGGGCATTGTGACCACCGGGAAACAATAAAACAGAGAAGGACGGCTAATGTTTGAGCAAGCGTTTAAAAATGTTGATGATATTCTTCGTAGAGAAGGTGGCGGGGTTTTGAAATATACCGAACAGTCATCTTGGATATTGTTCTTGAAATATCTTGATGAACTCGAAGAGGACTATAAGAAAGAGGCTCAGTTAAAGGGAAAGGAATACCGACCGATTATTGAACAACAATACCGCTGGAGTGCTTGGGCGGCTCCTAAAAACAAAGAAGGCAAAATAGATCATAATAACGTACTGATCGGAGATGATCTCATTGACTTTGTTAACAAAAAACTTTTTCCGTATCTTAAAGGATTTAAACAGCGCGCAGTTAGTTCCGATACTATCGAATACAAAATCGGACAAATATTTAGTGAAACTAAGAATGAGATAAGCAGCGGATATAATTTGCGTGAGATTATTGAAATCATGGATGCTTTGCGTTTTCAGTCTCAAAAAGAAAAGCATGAACTGAGCTATCTTTATGAAGAAAAAATTCGCAATATGGGTAATGCCGGAAGAGATGGGGGATCTTATTATACCCCCCGCCCTTTGATCCGGACTATTGTTAGCGTGGTTAATCCAAGGGTTGGAGAGCGTGTTTATGACGGCGCGGTTGGATCTGCAGGATTTTTGTGCGAAGCTTTTTTGCATTTAAAATCGCAAAAAGGCCTTAATACGAATCAGCTTAGAGCGATCCAGGAAAACACTCTTTATGGAAAAGAAAAAGATAAGCTTGCGTATCTTATTGCGATTATGAACATGATATTACACGGCATTAAAGCGCCAAACATTATTCACGCGAACACGCTTTCTGAGAACATTTCTGATATTCAAGAAAAAGACCGTTATGATGTTGTTTTAGCAAATCCACCTTTTGGAGGCAAAGAACGAAGAGAGGTTCAGCAAAATTTCCCCATTCGAACCGGTGAGACCGCGTATCTTTTTCTTCAGCATTTCATAAAAATCTTAAAAGCTGGTGGGAAAGCTGGAGTTGTCATTAAAAATACTTTTTTATCTAATGGCGATGCATCATCGCTTAGGGGTGAGTTGCTTCGAACTTGTAATCTCCATACCGTCCTTGATTTACCTGCAAAGGTTTTTACCGCCGGAGTCAAAACAGTGGTTTTATTTTTTGAGAAAGGCGTGCCAACGCGCAAGGTTTGGTTTTATCAGCTTAATCTTGACCGTAACCTCGGCAAGACTAATCCGCTTAATGAAGGCGACCTTGCTGATTTTGTAAAACTGCAGAATAATAAGGCTGATTCAGATAATTCATGGTCTGTTGATATTGCTGACGTAGATAAAGAAACGTTCGATCTGTCGGTAAAAAACCCGCACAAGAAAAATGAAACTATATTGCGAGATCCTAAAGAGATTCTGGATGAAATGAAGAAACTGGACACTGAAGCGGCAGAGATGATGAAAGCAATCCGAGGGCTTATATGAAGTGTCGCTGGGAAGAGAAGAGCTTAGGAGAAATTATTAAATTAGAATATGGCAAGCCCCTATCGGATGATAAGCGTATTCCGGATGGTAAATATCCTGTTTATGGTGCTAATGGAGAGAAAGACAGGACAAATGAATTTTATTATGACAAGCCGAGTATCATCGTAGGTCGTAAAGGTTCGGCTGGTGAGGTTAATCTAACAGAAAAAAGATTTTGGCCTTTGGATGTAACTTATTTTGTGACATTCGACGAGAAAAAATATAACCTTAAATTTATATTCAATCTGCTCTTAACGCTTAATCTGCCAAAATTGGCCAAAGGGGTTAAGCCGGGCATTAATCGTAATGAGGTTTATGGTATTGCTGTGAAGACTCCTCCTTTGCCTGAGCAAGAGCGGCTTGTTGTAATCTTTGACGGTATTTTTGAGAAGGTCGCCAAGGCAAAAGAAAACGCCGAGGAAAATCTACAAAACGCCCGGGAACTTTTTGAATCGTATCTGCAAAGCATTTTTGCCAATCCGGGAGAAGATTTGGAGGAAAAGAAGTTGGGAGATATTTGTGAGGTTATTGCAGGACAATCACCAGAAGGAAAATACTATAATAATTCTGGCAAAGGCTTACCTTTTTATCAGGGTAAAAAAGAGTTTACTGAGAAATATCTTGGTGTGCCGACTACTTGGACTACAAATATAACAAAAGAAGCTCAAGAGGGTGATATTTTGATGTCTGTCAGGGCTCCTGTCGGGCCAGTTAATTTTTCTACAAGTAGAATATGCATAGGACGCGGCCTTGCGGCGATCAGAGCTTCAAAACATATTGATAAAGAATTTTTGTTCAATTTTCTTATTAAACATAAGAACGAAATTGTTGGTAATGCTGGAGCTGTTTTTAATTCAATTAGCAAGACGCAAATAGAGAATATTTTGATTCCGCTTCCTTCTATTCCAAAGCAAAAAATTATCGTTGATAAACTCATTACTCTTTCTACTGAGACTAAGAGGCTTGAAATTGTATACCAGCAAAAACTGGCTGATCTCGAGGAGCTCAAGAAATCAGTTTTACACAAAGCCTTCAATGGGGGGCTTGTGGGGGTAGGAGCATGACTGAAAAGATGGAAGGCAAAAGTTTCAGACATTCAGCCGCATTTGGCAAGCGTATTGAATACTACGTTATTGGTTTGATGCTGAAAGAAGGCTTGGATGTTTATTTGCCCATGGTTGATGACGACGCGATTGATGCTATTATCAAGAAGCCCGATGGCTCTTTTGTGGAAGTGCAGATAAAAGCGCGCTCAAAGCATGTAATTTTTGGGGATGGAGCGCTATTTGCGGCAATCTCTCATGAGTATAGACCGAATTATTGGTTTGTTTTCTATTCGGAGCGGATGGAAAAGATGTGGATTCTCTCTTCCAAAGAATTTATTAAGAATGCGGTTCAAAACAAGACGGGAAAGAATAAGGGGAAGCGGTCAATATGGTTTAATGGCAAGGACACAAAAGCCCAAACTGAGCATGTTAAACCGCAGTTTACAAAATTTTTGGTCAATGATTTTAGCCGAATATTGAACGAGAATCCGGACAAGGAATAACTATGAACGAAGCCGAAACCAGAGCAGAACTAATCGATTCTAAGTTGAAGGATTGCGGCTGGGGCGTTGTTGACGGCTCCAAAGTCATGCGGGAATACAAGATTACGGCCGGAAAGATTCAGACTGGCGGTAATCGTGCCAAACCGTTAATCGCTGACTATGTTCTGGTTTATCGGGGCCGAAAACTGGCTATCATCGAAGCAAAGAGCGATGAGCTTGAAGTCGGTGAAGGTGTTGCTCAGGCCAAGAATTATGCGGGGATGATGCATCTTGAAACGACCTATGCCTGCAACGGCAAGGAAATTTATCAGATTTGCATGAAGTCCGGCAAAGAAGGATTAATCAGTGCTTTCCCATCACCCGATGAATTATGGGCCAAAACCTTTGCCACGCAAAATCAATGGCGGGATAAGTTTAATCAGGTTCCGTTTGAGGATGTCGGTGGCACAAAAGAAGTGCGTTATTATCAGGAGATTGCGGTCAATAACGCCATGGCCGCCATTACTGATGATAAGCCGCGCATCTTACTCACCTTGGCCACCGGGACAGGTAAAACATTCATTGCCTTTCAGATAGCGTGGAAGCTTTATCAGACTCGCTGGAATTTAAAGCGTGACGGTGCCCGCAGGCCCCGCATTCTGTTCCTTGCCGATAGAAATATCCTCGCTGATCAAGCGTTCAACGCCTTTTCAGCCTTCCCCGAAGATGCTTTGGCTCGTATCAAACCCGATGAAATAAAGAAGAATGGCCGCGTTCCCACCAACGGCAGTATTTTCTTTACGATATTTCAGACATTTATGAGTGGCAAAGATAAAGACGGCAAGCCTGCGCCCTATTTCGGCGAATATCCTAAGGATTATTTTGATTTTATCATTATTGACGAATGCCACCGTGGCGGTGCGAACGATGAAAGCAACTGGCGCGGCATTATGGATTATTTCTCTCCCGCTGTTCAGCTTGGTCTGACAGCAACGCCCAAACGTCGGGACAATATAGATACTTACCGCTATTTTGGCGAGCCGGTCTATGTCTATTCCCTCAAAGAAGGCATTAATGATGGTTTCTTAACGCCGTTTAAGGTTAAGCGGATTAAGACCACGATTGACGATTATATTTACACTTCAGATGACCAGATAATCGAGGGTGAAGTTGAAGAAGGTAAAATTTATACTGAGCCCGATTTTAATAAAATCATCGAGATCAAACAGCGTGAAGCCAAGCGGGTGCAGATATTTCTCTCGGAAATTAATCAGAAAGAAAAAGCCATCGTGTTTTGCGCCAGCCAGGATCATGCCATGGCGGTGCGAGAGCTGGTTAATCAATACAAGAAGAGCAAAGAGCCGAATTACTGCGTGCGTGTTACTGCCAATGACGGCGCGCTCGGCGAACAGTATTTGCGTGAGTTTCAGGATAACGAAAAGACTGTTCCGACCATCCTCACCACATCGCAAAAACTTTCAACTGGCGTTGATGCCCGGAATATCCGCAATATTATTCTTATGCGGCCAATCAATTCCATGATTGAATTTAAGCAGATCATCGGCCGTGGCACGCGTTTATTTGACGGTAAAGATTACTTCACTATTTATGACTTTGTAGATGCCTACCATCATTTTGCCGATCCGGAATGGGATGGCGAGCCGATACTCGAAGTCTGTGAAAGGTGCGGAGAGAATCCCTGCGTATGCGAAAAGAAGCCGCCAAAAGTCTGCCCTAATTGCGGGCAAAGGCCTTGTGTATGCATAAAAGATCCGCCACCAGTATGTCCCAAATGCGGCAAAAGCCCGTGTGAGTGCCCTAAGAAGGTAAAGATCAAGCTTCGTGACGGCAAGGAGCGCGAGATTCAGCACATGATTGCGACGTCATTTTGGAGCGCAGACGGCAAGCCAATCTCTGCCGAGGAGTTTTTGAAAGGTTTATTCGGCGCCTTGCCGGAGTTCTTCAAGAGCGAGGACGAATTGAGGAAGATCTGGTCTAATCCGATAACCCGCAGGGCATTGCTTGAGAAGCTCTTTGATGCCGGATATGGTGCGGATGTTCTGGTTAGTTTGCAGAAATTAATCAACGCTGAAAAAAGCGACCTGTTTGACGTGCTCGAATACATTTCTTTCGCCGTGAAGCCAATAACCAGAGAAGAGCGTGTTGCGCATGCGCAGGCAAAGATTTTCCGCGGTTTGGATAACAAACACAAAGAATTCCTTGAATTTGTACTCTCCAAGTACATTGAAACCGGCGTCGAAGAACTCGATCAGGAGAAACTACCTGACCTCTTGACGCTCAAATATCAGGCCATTCGTGACGCAGAAGAAATGCTTGGCGGTGTAGATAATATCCGCGCTACTTTCATTGACTTTCAGAAATATCTTTATGAGGAAGTGGCGAGTTAGCATGAAATTACAAAGAGGTTTACTATGATTAAGACTTTTGTTGGGCATAGTTTTGACCCAGAAGACGAATCAATAATTATTGCTTTCAAGAAAGCGTTTGATAGTTTTAAAAAGAGCATGCCTTTTGAGTGGGAAGATGCTGAGGTTACACAGATTAAACCATTATCAGAAAAAGTCCGGCTTAAAATGAAGGATAAGAATTTGTTCATAGGTATTTTTACTCGAAAATATATAGAAGTTGACCCGAAGAAACTTATTAAACCTAAATTTTTAAACAAAGATACATATGTTTCGAGGCGATCCGATTGTGCTTATGGAACATCGTATTGGATTTATCAGGAAAGCGGGTATGCCATAGCTCGCGAAATGAAAACCCTCTTTTTGGTTGAAAATGGCGTCCGGGAATTAAAAGGATTACATGCCGATACTGAGTATATATATTTTGAAAGAGGCAGAGAAAGCGAATGTTTTGCTAAATTAAACGAAGCTTTAGGTCAATTCCTTAATGATAAGAAATGCGATGCTGATGGTAAAGGGAGCAATGTTCCACCAAAACAGCCAAGCAAGAGCATTGATGTCGAAGCGAACGATAATATTACTACTCAGGAATCCGTGGAAACTCAGGGGTCGGATGGTGCGAAGGAAAACAAAGAAGAGAAAAACGACCCGTATTATTTTAGAGAACTATATATTGCACTTCTAGAGAAAGATAATGCAAAATTTGACAGGCTTAAAAATGAGGTGCTTGAAAAGTATAAAACCGATGAAGTTAATATGCTGGAATGGCAAGCCAAGATATTATCCTTAGAAAGTCTCTTGGCGCAGAAAGATGTTCTGAGCGACTTAAAGGATCTCCAGAAAAAGAAGCCTGATAATTCAGTAGTGGCTTATCACCTTGGTCAAGAATATGAAAAATATAAGAATTATGAAAAGGCCGTAGATGAGTATTTAAAATCTGCCAAACATGAATCAAAAGTGGGTGTCAAACTCCATAGGATTCATGCGGCCGCACTAGCGTATGTGAAGAACAGCCAAAAAGGTGAGGCGGTCGATATTCTATTAAAAGCGTTTAGTGAAGGTTCTCCTGATGATGAGAAGCGGCTTATATATGGATATTTAGCTGATGTAGCAAAAGCCATGGAAGATAATGAATTGTTTACAGCCTTGGCTGAGAAAGCATTGGCAATGAACCCGAGTAATAATTCATTGAGATTTAGCCTATCATATAAATACTCAAACATGGACAAGGACGGGCTTGCTTTATACCACTACAATATTTTAGCCGCGAATAGTCCGGATTCGTCAAATTGCAATAACCTTGGTGTTGCATATGCCAGTTTGGGAATGCATAGCAAGGCCGTGGAGTCTTATATCAGGGCAAGCGAGTTAGGCGCGACTATATCTCGGGCTAATCTTGCCCAGAAATTACTTAACGAGGGATTTGTTGATCTCGCAAACGAACAGTTAAAAGAGGCAATGAAATCAGAGAACTATGAAAAAGATAATGTCGGGCGTGCATTATCAAGAATAGACTCAATTCGCGAAGAGGAGAATAAAAAAGAAAAAGAAGCATTGGAAAGCGTTGTAGAAGAAAGGAATTTTAAGCAAAATTATGCTGAAGCATACTCAATCGGATTCGCTGTTGTCGATTCGTTGAGCGGGGATTGGAGCAGTAAGCATGGTCAAATTGAAATCCGTCTAAAATCCGGCAGTATTCTTCATGGTAAAAAAGAAGAGACGATTGAAGAAAGCAATTGGTTCCTTGGCCTTACGGCTTTATCCGGAGGGCCTCTAGGAAAAGTGCCAGAAACGCGAACCGTGAAATATATACGGACATTCGAAGGCAAGATCATTAAAAACCGGGCGATTGAATATAAGCTTAAGATTGAAAGACAGCCTGCATACAACACATTGTTGACGCAGGATTTGACGATAACCGAATTCTCTGGGCGTGGATATATAAACAAAGAAATGAGTCTGATTAAAATAGTCGAACTTGACAAAGATAAAAAACAAAGCTTTTCAGAAATGAAAAAGGCGTAGAACGATATTTTTGAATGACTTTGAGAAGTTTTCTGGTATAATATATAAACACCAAACATAAAATAGCTATTTAATCGAAAAGACAATGAAGCCATACAACAATCCGCCTATCACTGAAGCCATACTTGACATAAAAACAACTTTGCCCCCGGATATTTTTCTAAGCCATCTTCAAGAATTTCAAGAATTTGTCAAATCTGATTATCCCGTCAAGAAAGAGAGGCGATCTTTCGAGGGCGGAGTGCAATTCAAGAGTGGGAGTGCTCCCGAATTCAAAGCCTCTCCTGAAAAGGTCGATGGCTTTTTATTTCATGCGGATGATGGGAAAAGTATTGTGCAAGTTCGCCTTGATGGATTCACGTTTAATAAGCTTCGTCCATATTCTAATTGGGAGAAATTTAATACTGAAGCAAAGAGGCTTTGGACGCAATATGTAAAGATCGCTAAGCCAATTTCTGTTTCAAGGATCGCTTTGAGGTACATAAATCGGATTGAATTGCCGATGCCATTCTCCGATTTTAAAGAATATATCCTAACGGCTCCTGAGGTAGCGACTGGCATTCCGCAAGGATTGGCAGGATTTTTTGTTAGGCTGGCAATCCCTAATGAGGATATCGGCGCAACGGCGATCGTTATTGAAACGATTGAAGCGATTAAACCGGATACCAATAAGTTGCCGTTGATATTCGACCTCGATGTCTTCAAAAGTGCTTCGATGCCGCCGGACACGGACAAAATATGGGCGATATTAAATCAATTGCGGGAATACAAGAATCAAATTTTCGACAAAAGTTTAACTGAAAAAACTAAGGAATTGTTTAAATGAGTAAATTTACTTTGTTTGATGATTTGGTCTCTTTGGAAAACGATACGACAATTGCTCTTGGTCCGGGGTATGCTTCTGAAGGTACCGAACTTTGGGATATTTGTGAGCATTATAATAGGCCCGTTTCCCGGAAGGATAGGATTGAATTTAGCCTTTTAGTGACACAATGGGAACAAGAAACAGGCCTTTATTCTTCACTCGATAAGATTTGTATGCATCCAGCCTATCAGAGGATTATTGGGATGGGCGAGAAGATACTGCCGCTCATTTTCAGTGAGCTGGAGCGGAATCCTGCCCATTGGTTTTGGGCCCTATCAGCGATCACGGGTGAGAATCCTATACAATCGGATCAACGTGGAAATTTGCGCAAAATGACTCGAGCATGGCTTGATTGGGCCAACTCCCATGGGTATTGAGTATGAATATTGCAATTACAAGCCCATGCTCAGAAGATTATAATTGTATTGCGTGGGCGGCCGAAGATAATGAAACATGGTGGTGGCCCAACTCGTTTGGCTTAACTTACTGGCCATTCTATCCTGCCGGCGACACTTCCCTTCAGAATTTTATCAATGCCTACACAGCTTTAGGGTATGAAATTTGTCAGGACGCGACTTTAGAGTCGGGGTTTAAGAAGGTCGCTCTCTATATCGATGACTCTAATCAGGTTACTCATGCCGCCCGTCAACTCGATAATGGCGAGTGGACAAGCAAGCTCGGCAGGCTCTACGATATTAAACACCCGTTTATAGAGGTTTGGCAGGACATTGCTTATGGTGATCAAGTTTTTACTACAGCGATTTATGGCAAATTAGCCGCAATTTTACGCAAGCAAATTTAGCTAATTTGGTTACGCCTGCTGATAAAACAACGGATTAAACGGCGTCGGCTGGCTGATCATTAAGTTCCTAAAGTCCGAAAGCCATCGACCCCAAACTGGACGCCCTTGCGAAACACAGGGCGTAAGGGCCAAAGCCTTATCCTGACTTATCGTCGGGGTAGGGCTTTTGCCGTTTTGGGCGGGTTTTGGATCGATATATTTGGGTATAATGCTTCCCTGAATTCAGACCACTGGTTAAGGTGTGAAAACAGGCTATAATAATAGCCAAACTAGGAGGTCAAAATGAAGAAGCGAATACAATATCCAAAAGAGTTAAAGGCTCGTGTGGCACTGGAGGCTCTTAAGGAAACAAAAACGATTGCTGAACTTAGTTCTGAATACGAAATTCACAGCAACATGATCAGCAAGTGGAAGAAGCAATTACACGATAATATAGCTAATATTTTTACGCGCAAGAACGAACAAGAGCCAGATGCCAAGCAACAGCTAGACAATTTGTACAAACAAATTGGCCGTCAGCAGGTTGAGATTGATTGGCTAAAAAAAAAGCTTGGACTATAAGTCGCGAGCAAAAAATATTGTTCATTGACAAAAATAATACGGAATTGAGCGTTCGCCAGCAATGCGAATTACTGGGGTTCAATCGGTCGAACTTATATTATCAGAGACAGGAAAAAGAACTTTTGGATGAACACCAGCTTCGCAGAGCAATCGACGAACAGTTCATGAAAGATCCATGCGGCGTTATTAAAATGATGAAGTATTTACGGCGTTTGGGGCATACCGCTGGGAAAAAATTGATTCGTCGGCTTATGAGGTCGATGAACCTAGTGGCGATCTATCCAAAGCCACGGATAAGCCAGAAACATCCGGAACACCGTATTTACCCGTATCTGCTGAGAGGTGTTGAGATTGTCCGAGTTAATCAAGTCTGGGCCACTGACATCACGTATATTCAGCTCGCCAGAGGGTATTGTTATCTAGTGGCTATTATGGACTGGTTCAGCCGTTATGTTCTTTCTTGGCGGCTTAGTAACACACTGGATGCGTCTTTTTGTGTGGAATGCCTTGATGAAGTTTTAAAAAAATATGGCAAGCCAGAGATATTTAACAATGATCAGGGTACACAGTTCACGTCGATGGAGTTTATCCAAAAGCTATTGGACGCAAATATTCGAATAAGCATGGATGGACGTGGCAGGGTCTTTGACAACATTTTTATTGAGCGTCTCTGGCGTACGGTTAAATACAGTAATATTTATGTTCATGAATATCCAACAATGAGAGACGCGCATGATGGCCTAAGGATATATTTTAATGGGTACAATACCGAAAGGCTTCATCAGTCTCTATATTATCAAACGCCATGGGAGGTGTATTACGGGATAAAATTTTGCCAGCCATCACAAGGAAACTCTTTGAGTTTACCGTAAAAATTTTATACTGTTTACTCGGATGGCTGGTTTTGAGATTATTAACCAAGAACGTGTGGATACTGGCGTTCTGGAGACAAGATTGTGGATAACCCCAAAGCGGTTACCCACAACTTGTCATCCATCACTTGTATAACTGTTACACAGTTATACACAGTCTCCACACTTACTACTACTATATTTATGTTTACAAAAATAAACAGACCAGAAAAAGGAGGTATATCTTACAAGAAAAAAATAGATAAGGTGGAAATCTTAAAAATTTTTTTTCACCTTAAATTTGTTTAATTTTGGTCTGGACAAGGGAAGCATTATAGTATTCTTTACTGAAATTTTTTTTAGTATTAGCCATTGCATACCTGCCTTTGTTTTTTCTTATTATTATACTTCTTTTCTATCTTACCTCAATCCTGTCCGATAAAACTATTTCACCAAAAAACTAGTTGAAATTCCTTAATTTTAAAATCAGAAATTCTGGCTGGTGTTGCGCTTAACAGATCTATCAATGTCAACCTTGATAATAATGCTTCTTTTATTATCCTATGCAAATAAAATAACGATTTTTCATATTTAGATTGGTATTTTATATATGTCAAAAGTAAATAATATATCATCGCTATCCAGACTTGACTCATCACCGCATTTTTACTTGTTCCCAAAAATATTTTTATTTGTAAATTCTGTTTTATCCATCTAAAAAATATTTCTATTTGCCATCTTGTTTTATATATTTATACGATCGTTTTAGCTGACAGTTTAAAATTGTTGGTAACAAAACTAACTACTTCGTCACTTTTTTCATCTAAAAATCTTATCATTCTTAAATTCTTTTCATATTTTTTATTTTCTAGTTTTATTTTTTCATCAGACAATATCCCGTCTTTCATTGCCTCTAGATGCTGTCCGAGAACTGTATATTTTAGATTGTTTTTTAATTTAGTCACAAAATAACTCTTAGAAAAGTCAATATTACTCCATAGTTCAAGGTCTGTATACGCACGGTCAAAACAATATATGCTGTCCGGTTTAATATTTAATTTATCCTTAGCTATTCTTATATCAGAAATATTCCCTTCAGTTATCACTG
>JYNY01000548.1 GCA_000954095.1 Candidatus Omnitrophus magneticus
AAGAGTAATAAACGGCGGCGGCATAATAAATCGCGAAATGGCAGTTGGAACAGGAAGAACTGATTTAATTATAGAATTTAACGGCGATAAATTTGTTTTAGAATTAAAGCTAAAGAGACTTCCTTCCGCGAAACAAAAAGGCTTAGACCAGATTTCAGGCTATCTTGACAAGCTCGGCATGAAAAAAGGTTGGCTTATTTTGTTCGAATTAAAACCTTCATCAATTGTTAAATGGAAAACCCGACTTAAATGGGAAAATGTTTCTCATCAAAATAAAAAAATTACTGTTGTGGAAATGTGAGATAGCTTGTCGTTTGATTTATAAATAAACATGGAATGAATATGGAGGATTTTAAAAAATGAAAAGTAAACGATATTTTAATACAACTGGTTTTTGTATGCCTGAAAGACATTATATGATTGACCCTTTGCGCAATCAAAAAATTATATTCGATTTAATAGAGAAGACACAATATTTCACAATCCACGCGCCGAGGCAGACCGGGAAAACAACACTTTTACATGAATTGGCGCATAGATTAAATAAAGAAGGAAATTATATTTCAGTAGTGTTTTCCGTAGAGTCCGCGGGGTATAGGTCTATAACTGAAGAAACCGCGAATAAAAAAATTATTAATTCTCTTTACAGTTCAAGCGGCCAATATCTCAATAAAAAAAATTGTCCAATCCCGCCTGAAAAATATACTAAAGATTTAACATTAGAAAATTACTTAATAGATTGGGCTATTTCTCAAACTAAACCAATAGTTTTATTATTGGATGAAATAGATTCATTATATGACGATGTTTTAGTGTCAGTTCTTAGGCAGTTACGAAATGGATTCCAAATAAGACCAAAACGATTTCCTTCAACCGTGGCGCTTGTGGGATTAAGAGATGTTCGGGAATACAAATTAAAAGTCCGTCCGAGTGAAGCGTCATTAGGTTCAGGCTCACCTTTTAATATAAAGGCAAAATCAATACTTTTAGGGACATGGACAAAAGAAGAAATAACTGAATTATACAATCAACACACAAAAGACACAGGGCAGGTGTTTACTAAAGAAGTGATAAATAGAATTTATGAATTAACCGGAGGCCAGCCGTGGCTAGTGAACGCTATAGCGAATGAAATAGTAGTTGAGATTCTAAATGAAGATTACACGAAAAAAATAACACTCGCTCACGCGGAAGAGGCGAAAGAAAATCTTATAAAGAGGCGTGATACGCATTTAGATAGTTTATTAGATAAACTGAAAGAGCCCAGAGTAAAAAATATTGTCAGTGCTATTATAAACGGCGATTCTCTTGTATATGACAACTTCAATGATGATCTTTTGTATGTTATGGATTTAGGCATTATCCGCAAAGAAAAATATGACATAATTTTTTCAAATGAAATATACCGGGAAATAATTCCGAGAGTTTTAAACTTTTCTATGCAAGAAAACATTAGAGAAGAAGGCATGACTTCTTGTTACATAAACCCTGACGGCAAATTAGATATGGATAAACTTTTGAAAGCGTTTCAAAAATTTT
>JYNY01000549.1 GCA_000954095.1 Candidatus Omnitrophus magneticus
CAGATAATTTAATGTTGTATTCGATAATAAGTACGGCCGGTCTTTCTATTTTTTTTGCGGCTATTTTAGCTATAGCGGATAAAAAATTACGTGTTGTAGAAGACCCTCGAATAGAAAAAGTTACGCGTCTTCTTCCGGGTGTTAACTGCGGAGCATGCGGTTTTCTGAGTTGTAACGATTTCGCTACGCATATAATAAAAGAGGCTTCGAATCCAAGTAAATGCAGAGTAGCAAGTGATGAAAGCCGTAAACAAATTTTTGAAATAGCCGGGCATGCCGGCGGAGCGGATAATAAAGTGTTCCCGCTTATAAATTGTTCTGCTACATTTCCGCAAAAAAAGAATAGCGCTGAATATGTAGGTATAAAAAAATGTTCAAGCGCTAATCTTATTTTTGGAAGCGGAATGGATTGCGAATACGGCTGTATGGGATTCGGTGACTGTGTTAGCGTATGCCCTTTTGACGCGCTACATATGATTGACGGTCTTCCTTGTGTTACTATAGAGAAATGTACCGGTTGCGGTAAATGCGCTACGGTTTGTCCTAGAAAAATTATTAGTATGGTTGAAAAGAAATTTGAAAATATTTTTTTTGTCGCGTGCAGTTCACATGATTCAATGGGGAGGACAAGAAAAGTATGCGATGTCGGGTGCATAGCCTGTGGTGTATGCGTGAAATTAGGCGGGAATGAATCTTTTTTTAATATTGAAAATAATCTTTCCATCGCTGATTATACCAAACAGAATAACGCGGAACCGATAAAAGTTATACAGTCAAAGTGTCCAACAAAGGTTATAAAAATTATAGCGTGATGTATGGGAATTCAGTCAGATAACGCCTTTTAGAGGGTGCGAGAAATATTATGAACATAGCAGTTTTTGCGTCAGGTAACGGCAGTAATTTACAAGCTCTTATTGATGCTCAAAAGAATAATAAGTTTGGCCATGGAAAAATAACTTTAGTCGTGAGCGATAATCCATCGGCGTACGCTTTAACACGCGCGAAAAATGCGGGAATAAAAATATACTCGGAATCTTGGAAAAACTTTAAAGATAGAATTTCTTTTGATAAGAGTGTAATGAATGAGTTGGAGAAAGAGAATATATCTTTAATAGTACTTGCCGGATATATGCGTATATTGAGTAGGGAATTTATAGAGAGATATAAAAATAAAATTCTTAATATCCATCCGTCTCTTTTGCCTTCCTTTAAAGGCGCGCACGCCATAAAAGACGCATATGAATACGGAGTTAAAGTTACAGGCGTAACAGTGCATTTTGTCATTGAAGACTTGGACGCGGGGCCGATAATCTTACAGACAGCTGTCAAAATTGAAGAAAAAGATACTTTAGAAATTCTTGAAAATAAAATACATTCGGAAGAACATAAATTATATAGTGAAGCAGTATTGCTTTTTATTCAAAATAGAATTAAAATACATGGCAGAAAAATAATAATTATTTA
>JYNY01000557.1 GCA_000954095.1 Candidatus Omnitrophus magneticus
ATACAACTGGTTTTTGTATGCCTGAAAGACATTATATGATTGACCCTTTGCGCAACCAAAAAATCATATTCGATTTAATAGAGAAGACGCAATATTTCACAATCCACGCGCCGAGGCAGACCGGGAAAACAACACTTTTACATGAATTGGCGCATAGATTAAATAAAGAAGGAAATTATATTTCAGTAGTGTTTTCCGTAGAGTCCGCGGGGTATAGGTCTATAACTGAAGAAATCGCGAATAAAAAAATTATTAATTCTCTTTACAGTTCAAGCGGCCAATATCTCAATAAAAAAAATTGTCCAATCCCGCCTGAAAAATATACTAAAGATTTAACATTAGAAAATTACTTAATAGATTGGGCTATTTCTCAAACTAAACCAATAGTTTTATTATTGGATGAAATAGATTCATTATATGACGATGTTTTAGTGTCAGTTCTTAGGCAGTTACGAAATGGATTCCAAATAAGACCAAAACGATTTCCTTCAACCGTGGCGCTTGTGGGATTAAGAGATGTTCGGGAATACAAAACAAAAGTTCGTCCGAGTGAAGTGTCTCTAGGCTCAGGCTCGCCCTTTAATATCAAAGCTGAATCAATTCTTTTGGGAACATTCACAAAAGAAGAAATAACTGAATTATACAGTCAGCACACAAAAGATACAGGGCAGATATTTTTAAAAGAAGTAGTAGATAGAATTTATGAATTAACCGGAGGCCAGCCGTGGCTGGTAAACGCTATAGCGAGAGAAATAGTAGTAAAAATATTAAACGAAGATTTTACAAAAAAAATAACTCTAGATCATGTTGAATCCGCGAAAGAAAATATAATACAAAGACGCGACACGCATTTAGATAGTTTAATAGATAAACTGAAAGAGGAGCGGGTAAAAAATATAGTAAGCGCTATTATAAATGGAGACGGAGTTTTGTTTGACAACTATGACGATTCGCTTCTATATTGCCGAGATTTAGGGATTATAAGCGAAACAAAACCTATAAGAATAGCTAATGAAATATACCGAGAAATAATTCCGAGAGTTTTAAATAGAAATTTGCAGGATAGTATTGAAGAAGAAGGCGAAACTAAATGGTACATAAAATCCAACGGTAAACTTGATATGGATAAATTATTAAAAGCTTTTCAAGAATTTTACAGTGAAAATTCTGAAGTTTGGCTTGAAAGATTTGATTATAAAGAAGCAGGCCCGCATTTACTTTTAATGGCGTTTTTGCAGAGAGTAATAAACGGCGGCGGCAGGATAAATCGCGAAATGGCAGTTGGAACAGGACGAACTGATTTACTTATAGAATTTAACGGAGATAAATTTGTTTTAGAATTAAAGTTAAAAAGAATGCCGTCCGCGAGACAAAAAGGCTTAGATCAAATCTCCCGCTATCTAGACACCCTCGGCATGACTAAAGGATATCTTATTTTATTTGAAATAAAACCTTCCAGTATTATTCCATGGGAAACCCGCGTTAAATGGGAAGATATTTCTCATCAGAATAAAAATATTACTATCGTGGAAATGTGAGACAACTTGTTGTTTGATTTATAAATAAAAATAAAATTGGAGGAAATTTTAAAATGAAAAGTAAACGATATTTTAATACAACTGGTTTTTGTATGCCTGAAAGACATTATATGGTTGACCCTTTGCGCAACCAAAAAATCATATTCGATTTAATAGAGAAGACGCAGTACTTCACAATCCACGCGCCAAGGCAGACAGGAAAGACTACGCTTTTACATGAATTAGCGCATAGATTAAATAAAGAAGGAAATTATATTTCAGTAGTGTTTTCGGTAGAGTCCGCGGGGTATCGGTCTATAACTGAAGAAACCGCGAATTTAAAAATAATAAATTCTCTTTATGAATCATGCGAGTTATTTATTTCTAAGGAGTTATGGCCGAAAAAGTCGCTAGCAGATGAAAAGTGTTCTTTACAGACTTATTTAAATAATTGGGCGGGTTCTCAAAAAAAACCAATAGTTTTATTATTAGACGAAATAGATTCGTTATATGATGACGTATTAGTATCAGTGCTAAGACAACTACGTAATGGTTTTCAAGGAAGGCCAAAACATTTTCCATCAACCATAGCTTTAGTGGGATTAAGAGATGTTCGGGAATATAAAACAAAAGTCCGTCCGAGTGAAGTGTCTCTAGGCTCCGGTTCGCCCTTTAATATAAAAGCGGAATCAATTCTTTTAGGAACATGGACAAAAGAAGAAATAGCTGAATTATACAGTCAGCACACAAAAGATACAGGGCAGATATTTTCAAAAAAAGTAATAGATAGAATCTATGAATTAACCGGAGGCCAGCCGTGGCTGGTAAACGCGGTAGCGAATGAAATAGTGGAGAAAATATTAAAAAGTGATTACACAAAAAAAATAACACTCGCTCACGCGGAAGAGGCGAAAGAAAATCTAATCGCGCGCAGAGACACGCATTTAGATAGTTTATTAGATAAACTGAAAGAACCCAGAGTTAAAAACATTGTCAGTGCTATTATAAACGGCGATTCTCTTGTGTATGACAACTTCAATGATGATCTTAGGTATGTTATAGATTTAGGAATTATCCGCAAAGAAAAATATGACATAATTTTTTCAAATGAAATATACCGAGAAATAATTCCTAGAGTTTTAAACTTTTCTATGCAAGAAAACATTAGAGAAGAAGGCATGACTTCTTGTTACATAAAACCTGACGCTAAGCTTGATATGGATAAACTATTAAAAGCGTTTCAAAAATTTTATCGCCGTAATAGTGAACATTGGCTAGAAAGATTTGATTATAAAGAAGCTGGACACGGGCTTCTTTTAATGGCCTTTTTGCAGAGAGTAATCAATGGAGGCGGCAGAATTGATCGTGAAATGGCGGTTGGCCGAGGACGAACAGATTTAACCATTGAATTCGCCGGCGATACCTTTGTTTTGGAACTAAAATTAAAAAGAGACAGCGATAGTAAAGAAGATGGCCTCGACCAAATTTCACGCTACCTTGACACACTCGGCATGACAAAAGGGTATCTTATTTTATTTGAAATAAAACCTTCCAGTATTATTCCATGGGAAACCCGCGTTAAATGGGAAAATGTTTCTCATCAGAATAAAAAAATTACTGTTGTGGAAATGTGAGATAGCTTATCGTTTGATTTATAAATAAACATGGAATGAATATGGAGGATTTTAAAAAATGAAAAGTAAACGATATTTTAATACAACTGGTTTTTGTATGCCTGAAAGACATTATATGATTGACCCTTTGCGCAACCAAAAAATCATATTCGATTTAATAGAGAAGACACAATATTTCACAATCCACGCGCCGAGGCAGACTGGGAAAACAACACTTTTACATGAATTGGCGCATAGATTAAATAAAGAAGGAAATTATATTTCAGTAGTGTTTTCCGTAGAGTCCGCGGGGTATCGGTCTATAACTGAAGAAACCGCGAATAAAAAAATTATTAATTCTCTTTACAGTTCAAGCGGCCAATATCTCAATAAAAAAAATTGTCCAATCCCGCCTGAAAAATATACTAAAGATTTAACATTAGAAAATTACTTAATAGATTGGGCTATTTCTCAAACTAAACCAATAGTTTTATTATTGGATGAAATAGATTCATTATATGACGATGTTTTAGTGTCAGTTCTTAGGCAGTTACGAAATGGATTCCAAATAAGACCAAAACGATTTCCTTCAACCGTGGCGCTTGTGGGATTAAGAGATGTTCGGGAATACAAATTAAAAGTCCGTCCGAGTGAAGCGTCATTAGGTTCAGGCTCACCTTTTAATATAAAGGCAAAATCAATACTTTTAGGGACATGGACAAAAGAAGAAATAACTGAATTATACAATCAACACACAAAAGACACAGGGCAGGTGTTTACTAAAGAAGTGATAAATAGAATTTATGAATTAACCGGAGGCCAGCCGTGGCTAGTGAACGCTATAGCGAATGAAATAGTAGTTGAGATTCTAAATGAAGATTACACGAAAAAAATAACACTCGCTCACGCGGAAGAGGCGAAAGAAAATCTTATAAAGAGGCGTGATACGCATTTAGATAGTTTATTAGATAAACTGAAAGAGCCCAGAGTAAAAAATATTGTCAGTGCTATTATAAACGGCGATTCTCTTGTATATGACAACTTCAATGATGATCTTTTGTATGTTATGGATTTAGGCATTATCCGCAAAGAAAAATATGACATAATTTTTTCAAATGAAATATACCGGGAAATAATTCCGAGAGTTTTAAACTTTTCTATGCAAGAAAACATTAGAGAAGAAGGCATGACTTCTTGTTACATAAACCCTGACGGCAAATTAGATATGGATAAACTTTTGAAAGCGTTTCAAAAATTTT
>JYNY01000551.1 GCA_000954095.1 Candidatus Omnitrophus magneticus
GAGGTTACTATTCTTTTCCCATTTTTTTACTATTTCTACTTCGATTTTTTCGCCTAAAATATTGTTTATAAAATTAGCCAGCATTTCCACGTTTGGCATTATCGATTCTTCTTTTACGTATAGAATAATTCTGCCTGCGCCTAAAATATTTTTTTCTTTTAATAGTTTTAATGTTTCTTCAAAATCTATTAACACCGCGTTTTTAAGGATATCATCCGCGTAAAGAATAATCGCGCGGTTTTTTTCTGTGGGATTTTTCGCGTAAAAAGTGTCTAAATTACTAACTAGTTCTTTTTCGCCGCCGCGCGAGATTCTTTCTTTTAATCCGTCAAATGAACCGAGTTTTTCGTTTATAAACTCTCTTAAATTTTCTCCAAGTGCTTTGACTTCATAAGAGCCGAAAATGCCGGTTTGTATTTTTTGATACATATCGCGATGGGTTGTTCTGTCTACATCTTTTGTTTTATTGTCGTGTGTTTCTGGATATACTTCACTTCCACATTCGTGGTAAATATATTGCGCGAGTTGTAATGGAGAAATGTTGTATAGTTTTTCTATAAGTTCATGTGAAAACCCAAAGAGTTCATTTTTTCTAAATCCCAATAAATAATCTTCAGGCCCGTCAATAATAGCGTCAAAGAAATAAATTTGGTCGTCTATTTGTTGCGTTAATATTTTTTCTAATCGTTTTTTTATTTCTTCTGCTTCTTTTTGCGCGTCCGGGGCGAGGTTTTTAACATTTTTTTCATGTAGTTCAATAGCAATTGTTACAGCCTTTAAAATTTTATTATAAAGCTCAATAGATCGTTGTTTGTTAAAAGTTGCTTTGACAGGCAATATGCCGGTTAAATATTTATTTAGTGGAGTACCATTCCCAATCGCTACCTTTTCTAGTGGTGAATATTCTAATTCCCAGATTTTGATTGTGTTGTCATAGCTCCCGGAATATAAATATTTACCATCCGGACTTAGGGCTAGAGTATTTACCCAATTACTATGCCCGGTTAACATCTGTTTAAAACTATATGTTCCCGTGTTATCATCTCTTTCCCAGATTTTGATTGTGTTGTCAGAGCTCCCTGAATATAAATATTTACCATCCGGACTTAGGGCTAGAGTCAGTACCAAATTACTATGCTCGGTTAACGTCTGTTTAAAACTATATGTTCCCGTGTTATCATCTCTTTCCCAGATTTTGATTGTTTTGTCAGAGCTCCCTGAATATAAATATTTACCATCCGGACTTAGGGCTAGAGTCAGTACATAAGAACTATGCTCGGTTAACATCTGTTTACAACTATATGTTCCCGTGTTATCTCTTTCCCAGATTTTGATTGTTTTGTCATAGCTCCCTGAATATAAATATTTACCATCCGGACTTAAGGCTAGAGTCCGTACCCAATTACTATGCTCGGTTAACATCTGTTTACAACTATATGTTCCCGTGTTATCATCTCTTTCCCAGATTTTGATTGTGTTGTCAGAGCTCCCTGAATATAAATATTTACCATCCGGACTTAGGGCTAGAGTCAGTACCAAATTACTATGCTCGGTTAACGTCTGTTTAAAACTATATGTTCCCGTGTTATCATCTCTTTCCCAGATTTTGATTGTGTTGTCATAGCTCCCTGAATATAAATATTTACCATCCGGACTTAGGGCTAGAGTCAGTACCCAATTACTATGCTCGGTTAACGTCTGTTTACAACTATATGTTCCCGTGTTATCATCTCTTTCCCAGATTTTGATTGTGTTGTCATTGCTCCCTGAATATAAATATTTACCATCCGGACTTAGGGCTAGAGTCAGTACCAAATTTTCATGCTCGGTTAACGTCTGTTTAAAACTATATGTTCCCGTGTTATCATCTCTTTCCCAGATTTTGATTGTTTTGTCAGAGCTCCCTGAATATAAATATTTACCATCCGGACTTAAGGCTAGAGTCAGTACCGAATTTTTATGCTCGGTTAACGTCTGTTTAAAACTATATGTTCCCGTGTTATCATCTCTTTCCCAGATTTTGATTGTGTTGTCATCGCTCCCTGAATATAAATATTTACCATCCGGACTTAGGGCTAGAGTATTTATATAATCACTATGCCCATCTTTACATCTATTTAAAACCGCGGTGATTTTGGCAAAATCATTCATCGAGTATTGCGGGAACCAACTATTAAACTTTATGTCTAACCTTATAAAACTATCTAACACGGTACTATTGTTATCCATATAATTTTTTTGTTTTAATTTTTTTACTAATTCATTAAACTGATCATCTGTCAGATTTAATCCTTCTTTGGCGAGTTTTGCGTTTGTGAATGCGCGCGATAAGTCGGCGATTGGCGGGGTTTTGGCGCCGATAAGGTTGCCACGCTGGACGGGAGCAGTTGAAGCAGGCGTGGGACTAGGCGTGGGTACTACGGGAACTATACCCGGCACCGGCACGCTTTCATATTCCAGTTCCCAGATTTTGATTGTGTTGTCAGTGCTCCCTGAATATAAATATTTACCATCCGGACTTAGGGCTAGAGTCCGTACCCAACTACTATGCCCGGTTAACATCTGTTTAAAACTATATGTTCCCGTGTTATCATCTCTTTCCCAGATTTTGATTGTTTTGTCATCGCTCCCTGAATATAAATATTTACCATCCGGACTTAGGGCTAGAGTCAGTACCGAATTTTTATGCTCGGTTAACGTCTGTTTAAAACTATATGTTCCCGTGTTATCATCTCTTTCCCAGATTTTGATTGTGTTGTCAACGCTCCCTGAATATAAATATTTACCATCCGGACTTAGGGCTAGAGTCAGTACCCAATCACTATGCTCGGTTAACGTCTGTTTAAAACTATATGTTCCCGTGTTATCTCTTTCCCAGATTTTGATTGTTTTGTCAGAGCTCCCTGAATATAAATATTTACCATCCGGACTTAGGGTTAGAGTCAGTACCGAATTTTTATGCTCGGTTAACGTCTGTTTAAAACTATATGTTCCCGTGTTATCATCTCTTTCCCAGATTTTGATTGTTTTGTCATCGCTCCCTGAATATAAATATTTACCATCCGGACTTAGGGCTAGAGTCAGTACCGAATTTTTATGCTCGGTTAACGTCTGTTTAAAACTATATGTTCCCGTGTTATCATCTCTTTCCCAGATTTTGATTGTGTTGTCATCGCTCCCTGAATATAAATATTTACCATCCGGACTTAGGGTTAGAGTCCTTATATAATCACTATGCCCATCTTTACATCTATTTAAAACTGCGGTGATTTTGGCACAGTTATCAGTAGAATATTGTGTTTTAAACTCCGCGTCTAAATTTGTAAAACTAGTTGATCCGTTGCCATTTTCATCCACATATTCTTTTTGTTTTAGTTTTTTTACTAGTTCTTTAAACTGATCCTCTGTCAGACTTAATCCTTCTTGCTCGAGTTTTGCTTTTGTGAATGCGCGCGATAATTCGGCGATTGACGGGGTTTTGACGCCGATAAAGTTGCCGCGTTGAGTGGGCACAGTTGGCGCAGGCGCAGGCACAGACGTGGGTATTACGGGAACTATATCCGGCACCGGCACGCTTTCATATTCTAATTCCCAGATTTTGATTGTTTTGTCAGAGCTCCCTGAATATAAATATTTACCATCCGGACTTAGGGCTAGAGTATTTACCCAATTACTATGCCCGGTTAAC
>JYNY01000552.1 GCA_000954095.1 Candidatus Omnitrophus magneticus
ATGCAAGTGGTTTGCAAAAAAAAGAGGATGGGTATTATGCCCATCCTCTTTTTTTGTATTTACCAGAAAAACTGCATTTGTTCCTACCATTCCGGCAAGCCAAAATTTTTGTTTTGTAAAATTTTGGCAGAAAATAGAAATTCGAAAATAGAAATTCGAGTTGTGGCTGGGATGTCTATAGATTCCGGATATTTTTCTTCGAAAAATTCCGGAATGACAGCGTTTGCTGAACTCAGCATGGATACTGGCATTTTACCCTAAACGTGTCATTCCTGCGCTAAGCAGGAATCCATACATGTCCGCTAAAATTTTTGGCAGAAAATAGAAATTCGAGTTGTGGCTGGGACGTCTATAGATTCCGGATATTTTTCTTCGAAAAATTCCGGAATGACAGCGTTTGCTGAACTCAGCATGGATACTGGCATTTTACCCTAAACGTGTCATTCCTGCGCTAAGCAGGAATCCATACATGTCCGCTAAAATTTTTTAAATTATATAGAAAGGGTTACTACTCTCCGCCTAGTGATTAGAAAACATCTCACATTTCCACAACAGTAATTTTTTTATTTTGATGAGAAACATTTTCCCATTTAACGCGGGTTTCCCATGGAATAATACTGGAAGGTTTTATTTCAAATAAAATAAGATATCCTT
>JYNY01000553.1 GCA_000954095.1 Candidatus Omnitrophus magneticus
CGGTTAACATCTGTTTAAAACTATATGTTCCCGTGTTATCATCTCTTTCCCAGATTTTGATTGTGTTGTCATTGCTCCCTGAATATAAATATTTACCATCCGGACTTAGGGCTAGAGTCCGTACCAAATTTTCATGCTCGGTTAACGTCTGTTTAAAACTATATGTTCCCGTGTTATCATCTCTTTCCCAGATTTTGATTGTGTTGTCATAGCTCCCGGAATATAAATATTTACCATCCGGACTTAAGGCTAGAGTCAGTACCGAATTTCTATGCTCGGTTAACATCTGTTTAAAACTATATGTTCCCGTGTTATCATCTCTTTCCCAGATTTTGATTGTTTTGTCATAGCTTCCTGAATATAAATATTTACCATCCGGACTTAGGGCTAGAGTATTTATATAATCACTATGCCCATCTTTACATCTATTTAAAACCGCGG
This sequence comes from Candidatus Omnitrophus magneticus, assembly GCA_000954095.1. Lineage (GTDB taxonomy): Bacteria > Omnitrophota > Gorgyraeia > Tantalellales > Tantalellaceae > Omnitrophus_A > Omnitrophus_A magneticus. The sequence goes on from JYNY01000553.1 coordinate 442, forward strand.
TGATTTTGGCAAAATCATTCATCGAGTATTGCGGGAACCAACTATTAAACTTTATGTCTAACCTTATAAAACTATCTAACACGGTACTATTGTTATCCATATAATTTTTTTGTTTTAATTTTTTTACTAATTCATTAAACTGATCATCTGTCAGATTTAATCCTTCTTTGGCGAGTTTTGCGTTTGTGAATGCGCGCGATAAGTCGGCGATTGGCGGGGTTTTGGCGCCGATAAGGTTGCCACGCTGGACGGGAGCAGTTGAAGCAGGCGTGGGACTAGGCGTGGGTACTACGGGAACTATACCCGGCACCGGCACGCTTTCATATTCCAGTTCCCAGATTTTGATTGTGTTGTCAGTGCTCCCTGAATATAAATATTTACCATCCGGACTTAGGGCTAGAGTCCGTACCCAATTACTATGCCCGGTTAACGTCTGTTTAAAACTATATGTTCCCGTGTTATCATCTCTTTCCCAGATTTTGATTGTGTTGTCATAGCTCCCGGAATATAAATATTTACCATCCGGACTTAAGGCTAGAGTCAGTACCGAATTTCTATGCTCGGTTAACATCTGTTTAAAACTATATGTTCCCGTGTTATCATCTCTTTCCCAGATTTTGATTGTGTTGTCATAGCTCCCTGAATATAAATATTTACCATCCGGACTTAGGGCTAGAGTCAGTACCCAATTACTATGCCCGGTTAACGTCTGTTTACAACTATATGTTCCCGTGTTACCATCTCTTTCCCAGATTTTGATTGTGTTGTCATTGCTCCCTGAATATAAATATTTACCATCCGGACTTAGGGCTAGAGTCCGTACCAAATTTTCATGCTCGGTTAACGTCTGTTTAAAACTATATGTTCCCGTGTTATCATCTCTTTCCCAGATTTTGATTGTTTTGTCAGAGCTCCCTGAATATAAATATTTACCATCCGGACTTAGGGCTAGAGTCAGTACCGAATTTTTATGCTCGGTTAACGTCTGTTTACAACTATATGTTCCCGTGTTATCATCTCTTTCCCAGATTTTGATTGTGTTGTCATTGCTCCCTGAATATAAATATTTACCATCCGGACTTAGGGCTAGAGTCCGTACCAAATTTTCATGCTCGGTTAACGTCTGTTTAAAACTATATGTTCCCGTGTTACATCTCTTTCCCAGATTTTGATTGTGTTGTCATAGCTCCCTGAATATAAATATTTACCATCCGGACTTAGGGCTAGAGTATTTATATAATCACTATGCCCATCTTTACATCTATTTAAAACCGCGGTGATTTTGGCACAGTCATCAGTAGAATATTGTGTTTTAAATTCCGCGTCTAAATCTGTAAAACTATTTAACACGTTACCATTTTCATCCACATATTTTTTTTGTTTTTTAGTATCCCTTGTAAAACCCGCGGGCTATT
>JYNY01000554.1 GCA_000954095.1 Candidatus Omnitrophus magneticus
ATTATCTTTCATAAACTCTTTAAACCTTTCATTATTTTCCAGAGGATAATGCAAGAGAGCATCTAGTTTTCCTGTTATATTGCTAGGATAAAACTTTGTGTCATCGTACTGATACACAAAAGCATTTAAATTAGAATAGACATCCACTGCCGTTTTATAGTTAGTTAGTATTTTTATGCTGCCGTCATGCTTATTATCATTAAAATATCCTATGTAATTTGTCATCTTTAGATAATCTTTACCCCAGTTCCACCTATTTCTCTTGGTACTGGCATAGGTATCTGTTCCATACATAATAAGTATGATAACAGACAATGCAAAAGCACAATATTTTATCAATTCCTGCTTTATTAATAGTTTTTTAGAAAACCCGTATACTAGAAAAGATACGACAATAAATTACAAAACAAAGGCTGACATATACACATTTCACCGTGTCCATGAGACCGTATAAGTCAATGAACGTCGTTCCTCCTTTCTATTATACACATCTCCTATCCCACTAT
>JYNY01000555.1 GCA_000954095.1 Candidatus Omnitrophus magneticus
GGCGCGTCTTTGTCTCTTCTTTCGCATAAAACGGAAAAAGTTTTTATACGAGCGTCAAGCGAAGTTCGTCGGGGCGAGAAAAACGCGGGAGAGGAGGCAGGGAAGGGAGGGGGGAGGGAAGAGGAAGGGAAGGAAGGAGAGGAAAAAAACAGGAGGGTAGGTTTATAACCTTATTCGTTCCTGACGCTGTGTATACGGATATAAAAGGCAATCCACAGCTATTAATAGACACCTTCCTTGAGCGTAACAAAGTTACTAATAATAGTATAACAATGTTACAGTGTGAGTTAGGAAAGATTAAGGTAGAGTATGGTAACTTGGTTACTGAAAATAGCTTATTATATAAGCAAATAAGCCAATTACAGGAAACTATTAATAACAACAATGTTACGTTGAGTAGTGTAACTATGTTACAAAAGGAGCTTGATAAACTCAAGGTAGAATATGATAACTTAGTTACTTTAAATAACAATAACAATGTTACGATTAAGGCTATAGAAGTAAAACAAAGAAAGCCCGATAGTAAGTTTAAACTTGAATGGATAACCGAGTTTAAGGAGCGTACGGCAAAGGGTGAGGTGTTAAGCTACAGGTCTTTTGCAAAAGAAAAAGGTGTGAACATATCCACGATTAGCAGAGGGTTTAAGAGGGGTTGAATCTTGTATTTCTTTTCCTTTAACAAAGCCCCCTTAAATAGTCTCTGGTTACTACTTTAGTATACAATAATCAATTGACCGATTGATTATTGCTTATCCCTTGATGCTACGGGCTTAAGAAGTGAACTAAGGCGTTATACTTAAACAACCATGAAAGGCTTACACGGCTTTCATGGTTGTTTATAGAGACTTGTGAGAAGGTGGAGACACCATTAATTGACAAAAACGAAAATATATAAGTAAACTATCAATAAAAAGGTGGAAATTATGGGGAAAATTTTATTTATAGTAATATTGATGGTACTATCCTTTTCATCTTCAATATATGCTTGTCAATTTGATACTGATTGTGAAGTAGGAAGTCAGTGTCTTAAAGGTAGGACTTCAATGTATGGTGTGTGTGTTGGTGGACTTTCACCAGGTAATAGAAATGATGACCAACCAGTGTATGCACCTTCAGACCCTAATAGAACATACGGCAATACATGCCAATTTGATACTGATTGCGGTCCAGGTTCAGAATGCGTTAAAGGTTATGGCATTTATGGTACTTGCATGAGAGGTAGATAAAAATCTATTCAATAAAATAAACAGGACAATTATGTATCTTTATTCTCTACATTTTTTTAGAGGAGGTTCTCTTAAGTGAGAGCCTTTTTATTTTGTTAAATTGAAGTAGTAAAACACCTACCCTACCACACTTCAACTCCTTTTTTACCATGTCTGATTTTTGACGAATAGCCCTTTTTGGAAAAAGTAAAACAAGATTTGGTGCTTAGTACATTTTAGAGATTATACTATTTTGGTTATATTGTTGTTTATTGAGGAGTTACAGACTTTGTAATGTTGAAATAAGCGCACTTATTTCAACACGATGTGCTATCATAGCATTATGGAGGGTAAATTCATGGAAATTAAGATAAAAATATTTCAAGAGGCACTCAAAGATAAGGTATCCACTAACACTTTAAAAAGCTATACAACAATCTTAAGAATGATACTTGACGGCAAGTTAGAGGTCAAGAGCAAGGCACGCCACGACCAAGCAAGCGCCGTTTTAACTAAAGCTAAAGAAATAGGACTTGATGTTGATTACACTTTAACTAAATGGTCTAAACGAGGGGATAAGAATATCAAAAAAAATATTATTGATAAACTCATAGATAACGATAAGCTCAATAAGATATTAACCGCCTGCCCTAACACAGACAAAGGTAATGAACTAAGATTAGCTATCCTGATTAGCTATAATAGCGGATTGCGCTTAAGTGAAGTGCTGGCACTCAAACCCACTGATATTGTCTTAAATGGCTATATAAGACTTAATATACAAGGTAAAGGTGAGAAATATCGGACTACTTACCTTAATAAATCCGCTAATATCAATTTAGATAACTTTAATGGATTTAACATCAATATAGGATATGTAGAAGCAAATATAACACGCATAGCCCTAAAGACAGGTATAAATTTTACCTTCCATAGCCTAAGACATACCTTTGCCACAACTTTATTAAAAGGCAAGGTGAGCCTGCCAAAGATAAGTAAATTACTTGGACATGCTGATATATCAACAACCGCTATTTACCTTCATACACTTGATGAAGTTGACGATGCTATGAAAAATCTTGGTTTTTAATGGCTAAAACCCCGTATGAATACTGGATTGTAGCCGTGTCTTGCGTGTAATAGCCTTAATAAACCGATAGAGGCACTTATATTACTGCCACCATATTTATATGTTTCGCTAAAGAAAATAGCTTAAATCGAATCGTAGCGAGGCAGTTTATGAAAGTTTGCCTTAAACTCAAGGAAAAAGACCGAAAGACGGGGATTTAGTCGGCAGTCTTTTAATACCTAATATACTTCATCATGTGTACCTATACTCAATAGGTGTACAGTGTCCTTAGAGAGTTTAAATATAATCCTTAACTCATGCGTTAATGAACATGCGTATCTACCTTTGAGACCTCCTTCAAGTGCATGTGTCTTAAGGGATTGCTCAAAAGGGTTGTTAATCAGCTTCTCAACTAAAATTTCAAACTCTTTTCTTACGTTTGGGTACTTCTTAAATAACTTTTTTGCCTGTCTTAAAAAAGAAGGTTTAGGGTCAATCAGCATCATCTATAGCTTGCATTAGTTCTTTTATATTTTTACAAACAACACTCGGTTCTTTCTCAGCATTTAAAATCCGTTCTACAAAAGCCCTATGCTTCTTTTCCTTCTCTACCAGAAAGGCTACATACTCA
>JYNY01000556.1 GCA_000954095.1 Candidatus Omnitrophus magneticus
CAGTGATAACTGAAGGGAATATTTCTGATATAAGAATAGCTAAGGATAAATTAAATATTAAACCGGACAGCATATATTGTTTTGACCGTGCGTATACAGACCTTGAACTATGGAGTAATATTGACTTTTCTAAGAGTTATTTTGTGACTAAATTAAAAAACAATCTAAAATATACAGTTCTCGGACAGCATCTAGAGGCAATGAAAGACGGGATATTGTCTGATGAAAAAATAAAACTAGAAAATAAAAAATATGAAAAGAATTTAAGAATGATAAGATTTTTAGATGAAAAAAGTGACGAAGTAGTTAGTATTGTTACCAACAATTTTAAACTGTCAGCTAAAACGATCGTACAAATATATAAAACAAGATGGCAAATAGAAATATTTTTTAGATGGATAAAACAGAATTTACAAATAAAAACATTTTTGGGAACAAGTAAAAATGCGGTGATGAGTCAAGTCTGGATAGCGATGATATATTATTTACTTTTGACATATATAAAATACCAATCTAAATATGAAAAATCGTTATTTTATTTGCATAGGATAATAAAAGAAGCATTATTATCAAGGTTGACATTGATAGATCTGTTAAGCGCAACACCAGCCAGAATTTCTGATTTTAAAATTAAGGAATTTCAACTAGTTTTTTGGTGAAATAGTTTTATCGGACAGGATTGGTGTTCTATTGATAGATGTTTTGATATATTATTCCAAGAAATCTGTGAACCGTAAGTAGTGTTTATTCCTTTAAATATTTCATATAAATAGTTTTCGTTTTTATTATGTTTTAAAATGTCTCCGATAATCCACTGAATATAAATATCGAAGATTGCTTTTGAAATAGTTTTTTTTATAAGGTATTCAGAGATAGCGGGTAAGTATCCTCCGTGTAACAAGTATTCTTGTAAATATTCTGTAAGACGGCCATGAAATTTTTCGTAGTTTGTAATTTCGGTGTTGAGTGGCGTGTTTTTTATCGTGTCGCATAAAGTTGATAATTCAGGAGCTCTCAACAATACAACTTCTCTGAAAGAAAGAGGATCCTCAAGGCTAAAATAAATTCCATACCCAAGGCGCAAGAAAATTCCATAGCGATA
>JYNY01000566.1 GCA_000954095.1 Candidatus Omnitrophus magneticus
CATAGCGCTTCTTTTTAACCATTCCCGGTATATCCGCAATTCCCTACCATCCGAAATCCACCGATGCGTAACTAGTGGTTTAAATACATTAAGCCAATTTATCCCTTGACCACTAGGGGTAAGATGTTTTATCCCAACATTATCTACGCATGTATATAAGAGACAGCAAAAACAAAAGAACCTTGTAGTATAATTTGGTGTCCTCAGGATTTGAAGTCTAAAGAATATTTAAGGTCGTATACTTGCGCGAGAGAATTGATTAGGAACCATTAAGTAATGAAGGAGTTGGAAATAATAGAGGAGAAATGTTTTTTAGCGCTAATGGGGGAACGGACTGGTGTTGATTTATTAGGCAATGAGCCTTTTGTTATTCCCGCAACCTCTTCTGTCATTCCCGCGAAAGCGGGAATCCATGGAGGTTCTGGGACATTAGCCTCGTCAATTTTATCTGATAGAGATAGTAGCCGCGCGAAGAGTTTATATTATTTAGATAAAAGGCTTGAATTAGTGAAGGACATGTTTGGTTTAAAGATTACTACTGACAAGTGGGCGAAGTTTAAAGAGGAAGAAAATTTGTTTAGCGAAGAGTCTATTAAAGACGCGATGAAGGGTTTAATGGAAAGCGCGTCACGCGGGGATAAGGCAGACGGAACAGATTATGACAGCGCGATAAAGAGTTTAAAATCATTTTACGAGGCGGCATTTATTAGGGATAAATTTTTTGTGTCTAATATAGAGAAGAAAATAAATGAATCGCGTAATAACGTTGTAATAGTAGTAACAGGCGGATTTCATGGGGATAACTTAAGAAATATTTTTAAAGGCAAAGGCTATAACTATGTTGAAATTATTCCCAAAGGCGGAAAAGAAAAAAATATAGAAAATTCGTATTATCGGCTTTTGGGAGGAGATAGAAAAGATTTAGAATTCTTTTTGAAGAAGGCAGTAAAAATTATCGGCGGTTCTAAAATATCAGTGATGGCGCTTAGTAGTTTATTTTCAAGCCTAGAGAATGAGACAGGAGTAAACAAAGAAGAGTTAATAGGATTTATAACAAACGCGTTAGATGGGAATAAGTATGAATTATCAAAGAATAATTTAGATGTAGTTATTACAACATCTAAAGAAGAATTAAAAGGCGCTGGGGTAAAAGATGTGTATGAATTAAAGATAATAGATGGAAAAAATATTTATGTGGGATTTATACATAAAGATACTGTTTCAAATAATGATATAGTGGGAAACAAAAAGTGCGAGAATTTATTTTTACGGCTAAGCGCGCGGATTTTGTTGGATTTTTTAAAGAATATTAAAAGAGTAAGCGGGAATATTGCTCAAGGCAATTGGACAGTCAAAGCGCATGATGTTTTAAATAAAATGATTAGTAAGGCGTTTAAGGGAGAAGAAGGCGCGGAAGTTACGGGTAAATATAACGAACAAGAATTAAAATCCAGATTAAAATCGGTGTTTAATGGATTAGCGGAATTTATAAAAAATAATGAAAAGATGAAAGAGCAAGTTATTAAATTGTTGGTAAATATTGGTCCGGAAAAAGGAATAAGCCGGATAGATGATTTATGTAAGAGAGTGGAACAATTGTTGGATAATCCAAACTTGCGGTTTTTCTTTTTAAAGCCCGGATATGATTATGATGGATTTGAGATTGTTGATAGCGAAGAGAACAGCGGGGCAGGGATTCTTTTAAGAGCGAACGCGCATTTTGGGCATAGAGGAACGCGCGGGCAAGGAAGGGAAGAAAATATTTATGTTGCGGAACCGTATTTCAAGAGTCTTACTGAAAGCGGAAAATTAGGGTTAATCGCGCATGAACTTATTCATCTTGTTTTAGGTAAGGGTGATGACGCGCACGCTTTAGCCAGCGTGATAGAGTCCACGGTATCTATCAAACTTGACAGTGATAATTACAGAAAAGAATTGGAAACTATAAAAAATATTACAGAAGAATATTTAATAAAGCAAATGTTGATTTAATGCGGAATACCTGCTGATAATGGTCAACTTGATATTATGTTATTGTAATGTTTCATATTCACTTAAGTGTAATGAAAACACGTAAATGGGCTTAGCGGATATTAGACACCAAAAGACGC
>JYNY01000558.1 GCA_000954095.1 Candidatus Omnitrophus magneticus
GGGGGGAAGGAGAAGGAGAAAAAAGAGAGAGAAAAAAGGAAGAGAGGAGGAAGAGGAAGAGGGGGAGAAGAGAAAGAGAGGGAGGAAAAGAGAAAGGAGAAGAAGAGAAAATTTATCATGACCCAGCTGTTTCCTAGTTCTTTTGCGCTTAAGTTGTATCTTGAAAAAGATAAAAATACTTTCTTAAATTATTTAACTGTTTCCGGTTTCTGTATCGGCAATAAAATCAGTGATGAATTAAAAAATATCGGCATTATAAGCGACCTTCGAGAAGTATTATTTCTTAACGACTTTATCCCCGGAACAACACAAAATACCATAGCAGAACCCATGAGCTTTCAAGGAAACACGCTTAAGATACGACATATAACACGCGGGCAAGGCCTCCAGTTCAATATTTTTTATAACAATAATGGCGAGATAAAAACCATTCTAGGGCAAACGTTAAATAAAGGAGACTGGACATTGGTGCTACCGGGATGCGTTGAATATATTGCAAACACCGGACAACTCAGATTTAATGATGTTTCTTTAACTCTTTCCGATAAAGATATTAAAAATTTTAACCCAACTTTTTCTGATAACGCACAAAATAAAAACATGCCTCCAAAAACAATAATGAACAATATCCCTTATATCCCGGTAAAAATAAATAATGAACAATATCTAATAAAAACTTCAAAAAAATTACCAAACATTAAATGGCTACCCAGCCTGCCATACGCTGATAAAAAAATAAATTTATCTTCAATTTATTCTTCCTTATCCAACGACACTCCGCGCATGATTATAAAAATCGCGGGACGTTATTACAAATGGGCACTGAACAAAAAATATTCATCGCCGCGTGATATAAAAATTTTAGAAAAATCGGAGAGTAAGAACAGCTAAAACATTTTGTCTATTTCACACATTACATTTTTTCAGGAAGGGCTATATTTAAAAGATTTAATCCATTAGAGAGAACAATCCTCGCGCATTCCACAAGAAAAAGCCTCGCGCGGGAAAGTTCTTTATCGCTTGAAACAACTCGGCATTCAGTATAAAAAGAATGAAATTTTCTGGAAAGATCATTAAGATATGTAACAATCTTGCTTGGCTCTAACGCGTCTCCAGCGGATTGCACGACAAAAGGGAATTCGCTTAACGCTCGTATAAAAACTTTTTCCGTTTTATGCGAAAGAAGAGACAAAGAAGCGCCTTCCAAAGACAATCGTTCTTCCTGTTTATCATTAAATTCTTTTATACTGCAAATTCTCGCGTGAGCATATTGTATGTAATAAACCGGGTTGTCGTTCGATTCTTTTTTAGCAACCTCAATATCGAAATCAAGATGGCTGTCCAGCCTTCTCATTAAAAAAATAAACCGCGCCACATCAACGCCAATCTCATCAAT
>JYNY01000559.1 GCA_000954095.1 Candidatus Omnitrophus magneticus
TATGGATTCCTGCTTGCGCAGGAATGACAGCGGGTTGACGCTATTTTTACTAGTTCAACTCCACTTTTAAAATGCGATACTAGTTGTGCCACAGCCTCTTTCGCGGGAATCCATAAGGGTTTTATGATATTTTTGAAATGGTTATACCATATATAGATTCCTGATTCATGAAAAATCACAACGTTAATAATCAAGCTTGCAATTACCATCCGCTTAGTTATTATAAAAATTTACAACATACACCGCGGCACGGGAGAGAAATAACAGCGCTTAAGATACTAATTTTACAGGCTTCCACTCCACTTTTAAAACGCGATACATCCTCTACAAAATCAGCATCGCGTCGCCGTATGAAAAAAATCTAAACCTTAAATCAATAGCCCGCTTATACGCTGTCATTATAAAATCTCTGCCTGCTAAAGCCGATACAAGCATAAGAAGCGTAGATGAAGGAAGATGAAAATTAGTTATTAAACTATCTACTGTTTTAAATTCATATCCCGGATAAATAAAAAGATTTGTCTCGCCAGAGCCTTGTTTGACAAACCCATCTTGTCCCGCGGAAGTCTCCAAAACACGGCATGAAGTAGTTCCTACACCAAAAATTTTTCCGCCAGTTTTTTTAACGTTATTTATAATTCGCGCGGTTTCTTCTTTCATTTCATAATATTCAAAATGCATCTTATGTTCTTCAATATTCTCGCTTTTAACAGGCGCGAAAGTACCGTAACTGGTGTGCAGTGTAACATAAACAATATGCACCCCTTTATTTTTGATCTTTTCCAAAAGTTCTCCCGAAAAATGAAGCCCCGCAGTAGGAGCCGCAGTAGCGCCGTCTCTCGCGGCATAAACCGTCTGATAAGATTCCTTATCAAAAGCATTGTCTACTCTTTCAATATAAGGAGGCAAAGGCACATGCCCTGTTTTTAAAACCTCTTCAATCGGCGCGTCAAACTCTAAAAATCTCCCTATATTAGTCCTCTCTAAAATAACCGCATTGATACCAGACTCTAAAGTTATTTTTTCGCCATCTTTTATACGCGCGGAAGGGTTAACAAGCGCCTTACATTTTTTACCGGGCATATCCAACAAAAATATTTCCACTCTACCTCCTGTTTTTCTATGCCCGTAAAGCCGCACAGGTAAAACCTTTGTATCGTTAAGGACAAGACAATCCCCTGCTGAGAAATACTGCGCGAGATCTTTAAAAATAATTTCAGATATTTCATTTTTTTTTCTATCAAGCACCAATAATCGCGCGTTGTCTCTGGTCTTTAATGGCGCTTGGGCTATTAACTCTTTTGGAAATTCGTAATAAAAATCATGAAGTTTCATATTGATAAACCTTTCGAATTTAAAATAGATACCAGTGGATACTTACACGAGCCTCTATTTCACTCTGACATTGCTAAGCCCGGCTCTAAAAAATTTTTAAACGCCGCAAGGTCATGCGTATGCGCGCAAGAAGGAATGGCATTTAAAAATATCCTGCCGTAATATTTGGTTCTAATACGCGGATCAAGAACCGCGACTATACCTTTATCGTTCTTGCTTCTAATTAATCTCCCAAACCCTTGCTTAAACATTGTTACAGCCTCCGGTAAAACATATTCCGTAAAAGGGTCTTTTCCTCTTTTCTTAATAAGTTCTGTCCGCGCTTCTATTAAAGGTTCTGTAGGTACAGTAAATGGAAGTTTCGTTATTATCACGCATTCTAAAGCTCTTCCGGGGACATCTATACCTTGCCAAAATGTCGCGTTTCCCAATAAAACAGAGTGTTTATTTTCCGTAAAACTTTTTAGAAGTTCATACCGCGGCATATCTCCCTGCTTTAAAAGATTTAATTTCCCGTAATATTTTTCAGCTAATTTTTCATAAACACTATTAAGCATTTTATAACTTGTGAAAAGAATAAACGTCCGGCCCATCATTATCTCTAATATTTCTTTAATTTTTACAGCAACTTCTTCTTCAAACAAATTGTAATCCGACGCGGGATCGCTTATTCCTTTTGGAAAATATAATAAGACATTTTTTTTATAATCAAAAGGCGATTCCACCCTGCATTCCAACGCGTCCTTAATACCGAGCCTATCCCGCAAGAAATCAAACTTGCCACCAAGCGACAAAGTCGCCGAAGTAAGAACGCAAGGCTTTATTTGATTAAATAATTTTTCTTCCAATGCTTTAGCAACCTCTATCGGCGATGACATAAGACTGTATTTAGGCATTCCTCTACGATTTACTATCTCAAGCCAATAAACATAATCTTCCTTATCCTGCTTAAGAATAAAAGACAATGATAAAGTAGAGACTTTACATTTACCCATAAAAAACTCTACCATCATCTTTCCGTCTTCTGTTTGAACAAAATTTAATAATTCTCCTAAAGAATCTACTAAAGAAGATAATGGCTTCGTTAATGAATCGCTGACTATATTTTTCCCATATATCCTTTTTGTGTCAGAAGTTGTCCCGAATAGTTTTTCAATTTCTCCCCAAAAATTTTTATTCGCCGATCGTGTTTCTTTAAGTATCATTTTTATATCCGCGGTTAAAGGCGCGGATAAATTTTCAAACTTCGGCAAAAAACCTTTATTGGTTCTCTCGTTATAAATAGAATTAAACAAAAAATCGATAGCGGTATTACTAATCTCAACACCCAAATGTGAAGACGCCACATTTTCTAAAGTATGCGCTTCATCAAAAACTACCGCGTGAAAATTAGGAAGAACTCTTCCCTCTGACGCTAAATTAGTAAAAAATAATGAATGGTTCACAACTAAAATATCCGACTCTCGTTCCTTTTTTTTAGCGTTCTGGTAAAAACACTGGTGAAAATGAATACATTTCCTCCCTGTGCATAAATCAGGATCACGCGAAACATTATCCCACACATTCCACCGCGGAATAAACCCAAGGTCAGATTTAACGCCCGACTCTGTTTCCCTTGACCATCCTATAATCCGCGCTAAATCCCGCGCTTCAGCTTCTGATTCAAAAAGATCGCGGTTATATTCACTACTTATCCTTCTGTAACAAATATAATTTCCGGATCCAAAACAAAGCGCGTACTTAAAATTTACGCCCAAATTTTTCTCTAAAAAAGGAATATCTTTATGATATAACTGACTTTGAAGTGTTTTGGTGTGGGTAGAAATAATAATTTTTTTACCGCTCTCAACCGCGTGGAATATAAAAGGGACAAGATAGGCTAAACTCTTTCCCGTGCCGGTTCCAGCTTCCGCTATTAAATGTTTGTCCCCCTCTATTGCTTTGGCAACTATTTCAGCCATTTTTATTTGTTCGGGCCGGGCCTCATAATTAGGTAGAAAAGAAGAAATAACGCCTCCCGGAGAGAGAGAAGCAATAACTCTTTCATGAAATTTTTCTAAATAATTATTATCCATAGTCATTGTGATATTACAATATCACAAAACTATTTTTATTAGCAACCGCAAATAATGGGGGCTCACGCGAAATAGAAAATAAATTTTTTATATTTTTGAGCGGAATTACCCTAAAAAAAAGGCACTGTATAATTTTTTGTGTCTAAAGTGGTTAAGTAGGAATGACCGTAAAATAAAAGACCCCATTCTTTTATACAAAAAAATGGGGTCGAAAAAAAATT
>JYNY01000560.1 GCA_000954095.1 Candidatus Omnitrophus magneticus
GCGTTGATGTGGCGCGGTTTATTTTTTTAATGAGAAGGCTGGACAGCCATCTTGACTCTTAGACTGTCACCTCCAACATCGAAATCATCGACAATACCTTTTACACTTTTTTTCTTTTCTCTCCTTCTTCCTGACTACTCTTTTTCTGCACTACTATCTCTGTTTTTTGTATCGCAACCGCGGCTTGATTCGCCACTGCGCTTAAAAGATCTATATCCT
>JYNY01000561.1 GCA_000954095.1 Candidatus Omnitrophus magneticus
AATAGATACCCCCGCCTTTACAGGCGGGGTTCTTTTTCAGAATTCAAACTTCGTTTGTCCTGTGTCTTCCTTCTCTTGACTCTGAATATATCTACAGATAATCGCCTCATCTATCCCCACCGTTGAGACGAAAAATCCTTTCGACCATATCCCCTCATTGTCCCAATACACTTCTTTCAAAAAACGAAACTTCTTGCTCATGTGCCTACTTGTATTTTTTTTCAACGTTTCAACAACCATACTTACTGCATATTTCGGTGGAATTACCATTTGCAAATGAATATGATCAATATCTATTCCTACAGCAATGTATTCCCAGTCGGGGTAATACTCTCGGACCTCAAGAAGTTTCGTTTTCAGATATTCACGAACTCCTTTGTTCAGGATTTTTCGTCTAAATCTTGTAACCCATACTATGTGGTACTGCGTCCTATATACACTATGTGCTGACTTTATTAATCTCATTTACTCAGTATAACATACACGGAAGACACAGGAAATATGCTCTCATCCCCGCCTTTACAGGCGGGGATTTCCCGCTAAATTAAAAATATCCGCTTTACTAAAAAATTCAACATAAAGAGTTCTAGAAAATCCTAATATAATCAAAAAACAATATAGAGAAATAGTTTGCTTTGTTTCTCTGTCATAAAATTTGCCAAAATGCCCCCAATCTACTTGCGCCTGTTCTCCCGGTAAAGTTTCAAATCGTAATACAGCTTTAGAGGCTAGTGAATCTTTTACAAATGAAACATATCTAGCTACCATTCCATATTTGCCTAAATAACCTTGATTCTGAATTTCTTTATATAATTTAGTGGCTGTTAAATTATATTTTTCTAGACGTAGATTCATGTATTCTTTGAAAGATTCTATCTTTTGTCGTATAGTTTTCTTCCTAGAATAAATAGGCGTAGAATTCTTTTTTAAATTATTAAAAACTGTTTTCCTCGATACCCCTAATTGCTTTGCAATTTCAGTTTTTGTTAACCCACTAGCCAATAAATTTCGCATATCCACCCAATCCTTTTGTTTAATCATAATTACCTCCATGATTAGTATGAAGATAATTATAAAAATAATTTTTAAAAATAACATTATCTATATTTGCTAAACTTTTGGAATTCTCATCCCAGACATGCTTTCTCAAGTGGGTAATTTTCAATTGAAATTTTTGGGTATTTTTACATTAAAATTGACACCAGCGAGCTACGCTTGGCGTCGAAACATTTAATTTTCTTGCAACATCCGACTGTCTTGTTCCCACAGAAAACATTTTTCCAGCTTTCATCCGCCGTTCTTCTAATTTTTTAAAATCCCTTCTTTGCCTGAATTTTTTTCTCTTTGTCATAGTATACCCCCTATGAAGAAGTATACTACAGTTCTAATAAAAATACTACTATATTATGCGAAATTCAGTAATAAAAGAAACGGATTTACTTCAGCTAGTGTAAAAGGAATTAGTAAAATGTTTCGGATAGAAGTTCCTAGAGACAGGCTTGGATTGTTTAAGCCGGTGTTTTTGGACATTTTACGGGATGAAAATGAAAAGATGAATGATCTAGCGTTTGAACTTTATGTAAAAGGTTTATCAAATGAAGAAGTCAGCACAATAATTCATAAGATTTATGATAAACAATTATCTAGAAGCCGTATATCACAAATTACGCGAGAATATGAAACATTAAGAGTTGATTGGCAAAATAGACGGTTAGAAGAAGAATATTATTGTGTTTACAGTGACGCGATATATTTATCAACTAGACGAGGAGGCAGTGTAAGCAAAGAAGCATATTATGTTATTTTAG
>JYNY01000562.1 GCA_000954095.1 Candidatus Omnitrophus magneticus
TTTAATAATATAGCGGTAATTCATGAATTACCGCTATATTTCGTAGAGACCAGTCAGATTGTTTAAGCTTTGACCAATAGTTCATCCCGGTAACGGATGTATTCTTCATACATTTTGTCTGTTAGTTTTTCTATAGGTTCGAGGCATATAATCCATCGGCTTGGGACGTTAGCATTGACTCCTTCTAGCGATAATTGTCTCTCTATTGCTTTTGTTATCGCTTCTTTAAATGAGAACGCGCCTTTGATATTATCGTTCATTATTACAACTGGAATATTTAGATTGTAATTTTTATATGTTTCTGGCCAATTTATGTGGTTACCTCTTATTATCGCGATTATTTCTTTCACACCTTTACGATACGCTATTTGCGTGAGTTCTTCCGCTTCTTTTGTAGGAGTATTTTTATTTGTGAGGTTACTATTCTTTTCCCATTTTTTTACTATTTCTACTTCGATTTTTTCGCCT
>JYNY01000563.1 GCA_000954095.1 Candidatus Omnitrophus magneticus
TAGCCCATCTTCCGCTATTCGCGTAAAAAAACAGCTATTTTTCAGATTTTAAAATTTTGAAGTACCCATTTAATGCGGGCTTTATGTTTTAAAAACTCAAAAAATGGTTGTGGGGCCGACCTAGTTGATTGACAAAGTATTTACTTGTGTAAAAATATAGACATTATGTATTTAAAATGTCGCAGAAGGTTTAAAGACGGTAAAGAACATCGTTATTTCAGCATTGTTGAAAGTATTAGAACTCGCCGCGGAGTAATAAAACGACAAGTTCTTTATTTGGGAGAAATTAATGATTCTCAAGAAGCTTCATGGTGTAAAGCTTTAGAAGTATTTGATAAAAGCGATAAGACATATCGCCAGTTATCAATTTTTACGGATGATATAAATCCGCCTGATAAAGTTACTAATCCAATACAGATAAAACTTAATGAAATGCGCCTTGAGCGTCCACGAGAATGGGGAGCATGCTGGTTAGCGCTTGAGATGTGGCATTTTTTGGGATTAGATAATTTTTGGTCCAAACATCTTAGACCTTGTCGTTATTGGTCAAATTGGCTTAATGTTGTAATATCTATTGTTGAGTATTGTTTTATTTCGTCTGGTAGTGCATGGCTTTTAATCAGGCAATGGTTTAAAAGTAGCGCTATGGCGGATTTGCTAGGAGAGGATGATTCTATCGCGTTAGATGATACTTTGTATCGCTGTTTGGATTTACTTCACGCGCCCAAAAAAGATTTATTTTCATTTTTATCTGAACGTTGGAAAACATTATTTAATATATCCTATGATGTTTTATTATACGATCTTACCAGCACATATTTTGAGGCAGATTCAAAAGATAATGAACGATTAAAAAAATTCGGATATAGTAGAGATAAGAGAAGTGATTGCGTGCAAGTAGTAATTGCGCTTATAGTCACTAAAGAAGGTTTTCCGGTGGCCTATGAAGTTATGCCGGGAAATACTCAAGACCGGACAACTCTACCGGAATTTTTAAAAAAGATAGAAACA
The DNA here is from genome assembly GCA_000954095.1 of Candidatus Omnitrophus magneticus. GTDB lineage: Bacteria > Omnitrophota > Gorgyraeia > Tantalellales > Tantalellaceae > Omnitrophus_A > Omnitrophus_A magneticus. The sequence continues at coordinate 1,012 of JYNY01000563.1, forward strand.
GTATATGGCAAATTAAATAGATTGTGGATTATGGATAGAGGCATTCCTACCGAAGAAAGTCTTAAAAAAATGCGAGAACATAATGCTGATTATCTTGTCGGAACGCCAAGAGGAAAACTGTCTAAGCTTGAAAAACAATTATTAAAAGAACCATGGAAAAAAGTTCAAGAAAATGTAAAAGTAAAACTTATCCGAGAAGAAAAAGAATTGTATATATTGACTTTTAGTAACGGCAGGCGTGATAAAGAAAGGTCAATGAGACAAAGAAGACTACGCAATTTATACGAACGGCTAAAAG
>JYNY01000564.1 GCA_000954095.1 Candidatus Omnitrophus magneticus
CAATCCTGTCCGGTAAACGTCTAAAAAAATAAAGGGAATCACTCCAAAAATGTTAAAATGGGTAAAATGGAAACACGCTAAAACGCCCATAAAACAAGGAGGATTCCCTATATGGCTAATTATAGCACGGTTTTTAATCAACTTTTAGCATTAATTCCGCGATATCATTTTGAACGTTTTGTAAATTCTTTTAATGGCGACCGTTATGTTAAGACTCTTAAATTCTGGAACCAGCTTGGATCTTTACTATACGCGCAAGCCTCCGGGAAAAAATCTTTGAGAGAAATTGTAAATGGACTAGAAATAAATAATTCTAAGTTATACCATTTAGGATTATCGCCTGTTAAACGTTCTACGTTAGCAGATGCGAATAAAATAAGAAGTTATCAAATTTATGAATCATTATTTTACAAGATACTTTCCCAATGCAAAGATTTAACTCCGAAACATAAATTTCGTTTTAAGAATCCGCTATATACGATTGACGCTTCCACAATTGATGTATGTCTGGCTACATTTTCATGGGCGAAATTCAGAACTAAAAAAGGCGCTGTAAAAATACACTGCTTATTTGATCATTCAGGAGATATTCCCGATTTTGCAGTGATAACTGAAGGGAATATTTCTGATATAAGAATAGCTAAGGATAAATTAAATATTAAACCGGACAGCATATATTGTTTTGACCGTGCGTATACAGACCTTGAACTATGGAGTAATATTGACTTTTCTAAGAGTTATTTTGTGACTAAATTAAAAAACAATCTAAAATATACAGTTCTCGGACAGCATCTAGAGGCAATGAAAGACGGGATATTGTCTGATGAAAAAATAAAACTAGAAAATAAAAAATATGAAAAGAATTTAAGAATGATAAGATTTTTAGATGAAAAAAGTGACGAAGTAGTTAGTATTGTTACCAACAATTTTAAACTGTCAGCTAAAACGATCGTACAAATATATAAAACAAGATGGCAAATAGAAATATTTTTTAGATGGATAAAACAGAATTTACAAATAAAAACATTTTTGGGAACAAGTAAAAATGCGGTGATGAGTCAAGTCTGGATAGCGATGATATATTATTTACTTTTGACATATATAAAATACCAATCTAAATATGAAAAATCGTTATTTTATTTGCATAGGATAATAAAAGAAGCATTATTATCAAGGTTGACATTGATAGATCTGTTAAGCGCAACACCAGCCAGAATTTCTGATTTTAAAATTAAGGAATTTCAACTAGTTTTTTGGTGAAATAGTTTTATCGGACAGGATTGGTGTTCTATTGATAGATGTTTTGATATATTATTCCAAGAAATCTGTGAACCGTAAGTAGTGTTTATTCCTTTAAATATTTCATATAAATAGTTTTCGTTTTTATTATGTTTTAAAATGTCTCCGATAATCCACTGAATATAAATATCGAAGATTGCTTTTGAAATAGTTTTTTTTATAAGGTATTCAGAGATAGCGGGTAAGTATCCTCCGTGTAACAAGTATTCTTGTAAATATTCTGTAAGACGGCCATGAAATTTTTCGTAGTTTGTAATTTCGGTGTTGAGTGGCGTGTTTTTTATCGTGTCGCATAAAGTTGATAATTCAGGAGCTCTCAACAATACAACTTCTCTGAAAGAAAGAGGATCCTCAAGGCTAAAATAAATTCCATACCCAAGGCGCAAGAAAATTCCATAGCGATAAACCAATAAAAGTATTTGCTTTATTATGATGTTTATTTGAAGGTAGAAGGGGGATCCCCCTTCTAAAATTTTTATTTTTTTAACCTTCCATCCCTATTTATAGTTAAACTATATACGGGGGTGGTTAATATGTTAGGAGTTGCCATGTATATTACTATTAAATCTTTACTTGAAAAAGGTCTTAACAAATCTCAAATAGCGCGTGATGTTAAACATGATTGGAAAACTGTTGATAAGATAATTAAACGTATTAAATCTAATCAAAGTTTTCCAATCAAAAAACCTCATCCTCAAAAACTCGATACCTATCGAGAACAAATTATTGAGTGGATGGAACAAGGATTAAGCGGGATTTTGATTTATCAAAAACTGCGTGAAATTGAAGTAAAAATATCTTATTCAGCTATTAAACGCTTTTTAGCAGGTATTAAAAGGAAAGAAAATATATTTGTTCGCATTCATACAGAACCAGCAGAAGAAGCTCAAGTTGATTTTGGGTATATTGGCCTCACTACTGATATCAACGGGAAACGTCGTAAAACTTGGGTATTTAACATGAAACTGAGTTATTCTAGATTAGATTATTATGAAAAAACTTACGATCAAACAGTTGAAACTTTTATAAATTGTCATAAAAATGCTTTTAAATATTTTAGTGGCATACCTAAAACTGTTCGAATTGATAATTTAAAGGCAGCAATATTAGAAGCTAATTTTTATGAACCCATCTTTCAACAGCTTTATAAAGATTTTTCTGCGCATTATGGATTTACATCCATTCCGTGCAGAATTTATCGCCCCAACGATAAAGGTAAGGTAGAATCAGGGATAAAATATTTTAAAAACAATTTTGTATTAGGCCGGCAATTTAAAGATGGTGATGATTTAGACCGTCAGATTTTATATTGGCTCGAAAACACTTGCAATCGCAGAGTTCACGGCACTACTCGGAAAATCCCTAAAGAAGTTTTTCATGCCGAAGAAAAACATTTATTATTGCCGCTTCCTCTAAATAATTTTGAAATCGCTAAAGTCGGCACAAGAAAACTTTACCATGATTGCCATGTATTTATTGATTACAATTATTATTCTGCTCCTTTTGAATATGTAGGTAAAATACTTGAGATCGAAAAAACTAAATCTTTTGTCAAAATCTATTATGAAAATAAATTAATTGCTACTCATCCAACTATATCTGGTAAAGGTCTTTTCTCTACAAGCAACAGTCATTATCCAAAATATAAACTTTATTCCGAAACAGAATATCAAGAAAAATATCAAGCTAAAATGCACAATATCGGACCTTTTGCTGAACAAATGTTTTTTGCTATTTTAAAAGACTCGCCTAATCTTTGGTCAAGGAAAGTACAAGGAATAATATCTTTATTAAATACATATCCCGGCGGTGTCGTTGATTCTGCTTGTAAAAGAGCTCTTGCTTATCAAGTTTACAGTTACAAAATTATTAAAAAGATTTGCTCTAATGGCTCTTATTCTTTACCTGTCGAATTTGCAAAAGAGGAGGCGCTTGAATATGAATTCGCTTAAAAATAGATTAAAAGATTTTAAATTATCTGGAATCTGCAATTCTCTCGAAGAACGCTTGTCTTTAGCAAAACAAAAAAGTATGGGTTATTTAGAGTTCTTAGAACTATTAGTTGAGGATGAATATAATACTCGTAAAGATAATAGTTATAAAAAGAGATTCTCTCAAAGTAAACTGTCTTCTTATAAAACTATTGAAGATTTTGATTTTGCTTTCCAACCCTCAATTGATAAACGTTTAATCAATGATTGTTCTACTTGTTCATTTATTAGTGAAAAAAGAAATATCGTTTTTATCGGCAAACCGGGAACAGGCAAAACGCATCTCGCGATTGCTATCTCTATTAAAGCCTTAATGAAAGGATTTAAAGTTTTGTTTTCTTCTTGTTCTGAATTGTTATATACCTTAAATGCTTCTAAGGCGGATAATACTTATTTTAAAAAATTAGAATATTATTTATCTGCTGACTTATTAGTCCTAGATGAACTGGGTTTTAAAAAAATACCAAGCTATAGCGCTAATGATTTTTTTGAAATAATCTCTCGTAGATATGAAAAAGGATCTTTAATTATTACTACAAATAAAACTTTTGAACAATGGACTGATATTTTCGATGACCATAATTTGGCTTCTGCTATTCTTGACAGGATTGTTCATTACTCTACTATTATCAACATATCAGGTCACAGCTATAGAGCTAAATCCTTAAAAAAGGGAGGTGATTCTAACTAGTTTTTTTTGTATTTACACTATGGAATTTTCTTGCGCCTTGACTATGGATTTTTCATTGACTTTGAGGGCTTTTTCTGCTTATCATTTTCATAAAGCGTTTCTTTTATTGTACGCTCTAAATT
>JYNY01000565.1 GCA_000954095.1 Candidatus Omnitrophus magneticus
CCTTAAAATTGTTTATGAAGAAAGGTCAAAGTTAAAGCAGAAGAAAGTTTATCCATAAAAACTTAGGGTGGTAAGCTCTTTTCCATTTATGCCAACTATGCCAACCACCCTTATTTTAGTAATACTAAATAATTCTTCACATTATTTAAACAACCTTGTGTTTTTTATTATCAAGTCTTAAATTATAAAGAAACTACTCGCTGGTGTTTTGAACAGCATAAAGCTCTTTTGCCGATTCCAACACCTTACCGAGGTAGCTCTTTGTTTCTTCTGTAAGGTCAACGCCTCTTTTTTGAATATCTTTAACATAAGCTTCCCAGCCTGAATGGTCCCATGAACCTTGGTTTTTCTTAATGAATTTTACAGTGTTATCAGAGATTGACAACATAATATTTTCAATACCTGATGTTGATGTGATGGAATTGTGTACTTTCTTCATAGACTCAATAACATTACCCATATATGCCTGCATTTCGTGTGTAATCTTGATACCTTTTTGCTGCATCTCTCCAAGGAACTCAAGCCATGCCGTATGGTCCCATGTTCCACCTTGCTTTTCAACAAACTTAGTAGCAAGCTCGACCAACTCCTCAAAAGTCGGATATTTCTTTAATGCCATAACATACCTCCAAACAATACCGTGTTTTATAGTTATGTCTCAGAAACTGAGACAGCTTATCCAAAACAAACAAGACAGTTTGTATTATTTACTTTTTTTGGAATATCTTTTCGATCTTCTCCTTGAGGGCGTCAGCAGTAAAAGGTTTTACCACATAATTATTAACGCCTGCCTTAACTGCTGTGATAACCTGCTCTTTTTCAGCCTCTGCCGTAACCATTAAAACAGGAAGTCCTTTCAGTTTCGGGTCACTCCTAACCTTTTTCAGGAGGTCTAGCCCTGTCACATTAGGCATATTCCAGTCAGTAATGAGAAAATCAAAATTGCCGGACTGAAGTTTCGTAAATGCATCGGCGCCATCTTCAGCCTCATCCATATTGTTAAAACCCAGCTGTTTTAGTATATTTTTGACTATCCTCCTCATAGTAGAAAAATCATCCACTACAAGTATTTTCATATTTTTGTCCATAAATGCTCCCTCCTACAATATAATATCCAAATTATACATCTTTCATATTATTAAATAAACCTCTATTTTGATTTACCCAAGCGCTATTTTTTCACTATG
>JYNY01000573.1 GCA_000954095.1 Candidatus Omnitrophus magneticus
GCTTTATATTATAAGTACTATGACATCAAAACTGAATGAGATAGCCTTAAGAAAAATTAAAAAGGTAATGTCGCAAAAAGGAATCAAGCAAAACAGGCTTGCGGAGATGATAGGGGTAGTGCCGCAAAATTTAAACGCCTATATGAAAGGGAGGAGAAATTTTGGTGATAAAAACCTGGCCCGAATAGCAAAGGCGCTGGAAATACCAATAGAATCATTGTATACGGATACAAACCTGTTGTCCCAGGCAGTGGTAGGAGGAATTGTAAGGGGAGGAAGAATGTTGCCCGTCATATCCTGGGAAAAGGCGGGACTCTGGCACGAGGCGATGGACGTCGTTGGCGCGTAAATTCAAGCGTTTATTTGAGGAACCTGACTGGTCTGAGACGATGTGCTCTACCTCTTTCGAGAGTCTGAGGAAAGGGCTTAAAGTGCGGTATAAATAGAAAGATACCAGCAGAAAAGCGGCAATCCCATAACATAGAAAAATAATAAAGAAAGACGCGACTTTCGCGGTATAAGAAGCCTCGGCCCCTTGTACCGTAGAACTGCCCACAAGGAAGGCCGCACCCAGGGCAACCGTTATAGCGAACACTACAACGATAATCGCCAAAATATTGAGTTTGTATTGGTT
>JYNY01000567.1 GCA_000954095.1 Candidatus Omnitrophus magneticus
TAACATTTTTGGAGTGATTCCCTTTATTTTTTTAGACGTTTACCGGACAGGATTGGGTTGGCTTCTGTCGGGACCATCCAAGTAATGGCAATATTTTCCAGACATGTCCCGGATGATATTTTATTCCTGAAATTTTTTCTATGACCTTAGAAATTCTTGGTAGCGTCCATAAATCAGTATAAAAACCATTTGCCTTTGGCCCTTTACGCAGAGCTTTGTCGACTTGCAATAATTGTTTTTTTGTAATACGTGGTTTTCTCCCAGCTCTGCCGGCACCTTTCAGTGAATTTGTTCCGCCCTTCTTCCATGCGGCATGCCAGTGTCAATTTTAATGTAAAAAATACCCAAAAATTTCAATTGAAAATTACCCACTTGAGAAAAAAAATTATTTAGGCATAGATGTATCACCTCCTTGGTTTTTGAAAAAGAGCCGTTTACTTTCTTTCAGTCTGTAACTTTCGCCTTTAACCCAAAAACTGCAGTTGAAACCCAAATTTTATATATTTTTTAGTAAAAAA
>JYNY01000568.1 GCA_000954095.1 Candidatus Omnitrophus magneticus
AGACGCAAGGGAAAACGTTGGGAGACTATTGGCTGAATAATCATAACCATAAATTTATCTACTTAGGCTCAGGTCTTGAAGGTTCGCCAGTTCCCGAAATCCCGGGCGGAATGGCCCTCGCGCTACTATTTGGGTTTGGAGTGAGTTATTTGAAACGGATAAGGAATGCCTCCATGGATTCCCGCTTGCGCGGGAATGACAGAAGAGGGGGCGGGAATGACAGATGGGGAAAACTCCCAAAACTTTTAACTCTCTTAGTAATAGCGTTCGCCGGACTCTTTTGTGTTACGCCAATTCTGGCAAACGCCGCGAACGACTTAAACGGAGACGGGTATCCGGATATTGTGTTTTCGAATTCTGGGGCCACAGACAATTCCTACATTTATTGGGGCGCGGCAAGTGGACCATATTCAACTAAAACAAACTTTGCAACTGTTGGGGCAATAGGAAATGGTATTGTGGATATGAATAATGACGGGTATATGGATATTTTGATAGGAAGTAATTGGAATGGTTCAACATATAATATTAATTCTTATATTTATTGGGGCTCAAGTTCCGATCCATATTCTACCACTACGGGAGTTTTGGGTATGGGTGTAAATGGCTTGTCTGCAGGGGATTTTAATCATGAAGGATTTTCAGATATATATATATAACATTAAAACGAAAGAAGAGTTTCTGATAGGAAGACCTAGGGCGAATTACACAAGACCTAGACACACACGGCATGACAAAAGGATATCTTATTTTATTTGAAATAAAACCTTCCAGTATTATTCCATGGGAAACACGCGTTAAATGGGAAGATGTTA
>JYNY01000569.1 GCA_000954095.1 Candidatus Omnitrophus magneticus
TTTTTAGATCCCTCTAACCCTTTTTCAATTTCACGCAAGATATCTTCAGGCTTTTTTTTGCGTGGAACACCTTTTGCCATAATAACTATAATAGTTTTCATAATTGGTATTGGTATGGTAATGAGCATCATGAGGATGCAGAAGTAAATATATTTTTTTTTTAAAATTTTTTTTTTTCTTCCCCTGCCCTTTGTTTTCTTAGGTGCCCAAAAATTTAAAATTTTTTAACCCTTACCCCAAAAACAAGATCCGCCATTAAAGACATAACAATATTTAACGTATGCCCTAAAAATAATATCATCGC
>JYNY01000570.1 GCA_000954095.1 Candidatus Omnitrophus magneticus
CAGTGACTAGCGCAGTTTGCGTCACCGGTCTTAGCGTTAATGATTTTAGTACAACAGTAATATTTTTATTCTGATGAGAAACCTCTTCCCATTTGATACGGGTTTCCCAAGGGATAACTGTGGAAGATTTTAATTCGAATAAAATAAGATATCCTTTAGTCATGCCGAGTGTATCTAAATAACGCGAGATTTGGTCTAAGCCTTCTTCTTTTGTATCATCGTATCTTTTTAATTTTAACTCCAAAACAAAAGTCTCTCCCGCGAATTCAATGGTTAAATCTGTTCGTCCTCGTCCAACCGCCATTTCACGATCAATTCTGCCGCCTCCATTGATTACTCTCTGCAAAAATGCCATTAAAAGAAGCCCCTGCCCCGCTTCTTTATAATCAAACCTTTCTAACCAGTGTTCACTATTACGGCGGTAAAATTTTTGAAACGCTTTTAATAATTTATCCATATCAAGTTTGCCATCGGGTTTGATATACCATTTAGTTTCGCCTTCTTCTTCAATACTATCTTGTAAATTTCTATTTAAAACTCTTGGGATTATTTCTTGATATATCTCATTAGCGATTCTGACAGGCCTTGTCTCACTTATAATCCCTAAATCTCGACAATACATAAGCGAATCGTCGTAGTTGTCGAATAAAACTCCGTCTCCATTTATAATAGCGCTTATTATATTTTTTACCCGCTCCTCTTTCAGTTTATCTATTAAACTATCTAAATGCGTATCACGCCTCTTTATAAGATTTTCTTTCGCCTGTTCCGCGTGATCTATTGTTATTGTTTTCGTGTAATCACTTTTTAATATTTTTTCTACAATTTCATTCGCTACCGCGTTCACTAGCCACGGCTGGCCTCCGGTTAATTCATAAATTCTATCTACTACTTCTTTTGAAAATATCTGCCCTGTATCTTTTGTATGCTGACTGTATAATTCAGATATTTCTTCTTTTGTAAATGTCCCTAAAAGAATTGATTCAGCCTTGATATTAAAAGGCGAGCCGGAACCTAACGATGCTTCAGTCGGACGGACTTTTAATTTGTATTCCCGGACATCTCTTAATCCCACAAGCGCCACGGTTGAAGGAAATCGTTTTGGTCTTATTTGAAAACCATTTCGTAACTGCCTAAGAATTGACACTAACACGTCATCGTATAATGAATCTATTTCATCCAATAATAAAACTATTGGTTTAGGTTGAGAAATAGCCCAATCTATTAAATAATTTTCTAATGTTAAATCTTTAGTATATTTTTCAGGCGAAATTGGACAATTATTTTTATTAAGATATTGGCCGCTTGAACTGTAAAGAGAATTAATAATTTTTTTATTCGCAATTTCTTCAGTTATAGACCGGTACCCCGCGGACTCAACGGAAAACACTACTGAAATATAATTTCCTTCTTTATTTAATCTATGCGCTAATTCATGTAAAAGTGTAGTCTTACCAGTCTGCCTCGGCGCGTGGACTGTGAAATATTGAGTCTTCTCTATTAAATCGAATATGATTTTTTGGTTGCGCAAAGGGTCAATCATATAATGTCTTTCAGGCATACAAAAACCAGTTGTATTAAAATATCGTTTACTTTTCATTTTTTAAAATCCTCCATATTCATTCCATGTTTATTTATAAATCAAACGATAAGCTATCTCACATTTCCACAACAGTAATTTTTTTATTCTGATGAGAAACATTTTCCCATTTAACGCGGGTTTCCCATGGAATAATACTGGAAGGTTTTATTTCAAATAAAATAAGATACCCTTTTGTCATGCCGAGTGTGTCAAGGTAGCGTGAAATTTGGTCGAGGCCATCTTCTTTACTATCGCTGTCTCTTTTTAATTTTAGTTCCAAAACAAAGGTATCGCCGGCGAATTCAATGGTTAAATCTGTTCGTCCTCGGCCAACCGCCATTTCACGATCAATTCTGCCGCCTCCATTGATTACTCTCTGCAAAAAGGCCATTAAAAGAAGCCCGTGTCCAGCTTCTTTATAATCAAATCTTTCTAGCCAATGTTCACTATTACGGCGATAAAATTTTTGAAACGCTTTTAATAGTTTATCCATATCAAGCTTAGCGTCAGGTTTTATGTAACAAGAAGTCATGCCTTCTTCTCTAATGTTTTCTTGCATAGAAAAGTTTAAAACTCTAGGAATTATTTCTCGGTATATTTCATTTGAAAAAATTATGTCATATTTTTCTTTGCGGATAATTCCTAAATCTATAACATATCTAAGATCATCATTGAAGTTGTCATACACAAGAGAATCGCCGTTTATAATAGCACTGACAATGTTTTTAACTCTGGGTTCTTTCAGTTTATCTAATAAACTATCTAAATGCGTGTCTCTGCGCGCGATTAGATTTTCTTTCGCCTCTTCCGCGTGAGCGAGTGTTATTTTTTTTGTGTAATCACTTTTTAATATTTTCTCCACTATTTCATTCGCTACCGCGTTTACCAGCCACGGCTGGCCTCCGGTTAATTCATAGTTTCTATCTACTACTTCTTTTGAAAATATCTGCCCTGTATCTTTTGTGTGCTGACTGTATAATTCAGCTATTTCTTCTTTTGTCCATGTTCCTAAAAGAATTGATTCCGCTTTTATATTAAAGGGCGAACCGGAGCCTAGAGACACTTCACTCGGACGGACTTTTGTTTTATATTCCCGAACATCTCTTAATCCCACTAAAGCTATGGTTGATGGAAAATGTTTTGGCCTTCCTTGAAAACCATTACGTAGTTGTCTTAGCACTGATACTAATACGTCATCATATAACGAATCTATTTCGTCTAATAATAAAACTATTGGTTTTTTTTGAGAACCCGCCCAATTATTTAAATAAGTCTGTAAAGAACACTTTTCATCTGCTAGCGACTTTTTCGGCCATAACTCCTTAGAAATAAATAACTCGCATGATTCATAAAGAGAATTTATTATTTTTAAATTCGCGGTTTCTTCAGTTATAGACCGATACCCCGCGGACTCTACCGAAAACACTACTGAAATATAATTTCCTTCTTTATTTAATCTATGCGCTAATTCATGTAAAAGCGTAGTCTTTCCTGTCTGCCTTGGCGCGTGGATTGTGAAGTACTGCGTCTTCTCTATTAAATCGAATATGATTTTTTGGTTGCGCAAAGGGTCAACCATATAATGTCTTTCAGGCATACAAAAACCAGTTGTATTAAAATATCGTTTACTTTTCATTTTAAAATTTCCTCCAATTTTATTTTTATTTATAAATCAAACAACAAGTTGTCTCACATTTCCACGATAGTAATATTTTTATTCTGATGAGAAATATCTTCCCATTTAACGCGGGTTTCCCATGGAATAATACTGGAAGGTTTTATTTCAAATAAAATAAGATATCCTTTAGTCATGCCGAGGGTGTCTAGATAGCGGGAGATTTGATCTAAGCCTTTTTGTCTCGCGGACGGCATTCTTTTTAACTTTAATTCTAAAACAAATTTATCTCCGTTAAATTCTATAAGTAAATCAGTTCGTCCTGTTCCAACTGCCATTTCGCGATTTATCCTGCCGCCGCCGTTTATTACTCTCTGCAAAAACGCCATTAAAAGTAAATGCGGGCCTGCTTCTTTATAATCAAATCTTTCAAGCCAAACTTCAGAATTTTCACTGTAAAATTCTTGAAAAGCTTTTAATAATTTATCCATATCAAGTTTACCGTTGGATTTTATATACCATTTAGTTTCGCCTTCTTCTTCAATACTATCCTGCAAATTTCTATTTAAAACTCTCGGAATTATTTCTCGGTATATTTCATTAGCTATTCTTATAGGTTTTGTTTCGCTTATAATCCCTAAATCTCGGCAATATAGAAGCGAATCGTCATAGTTGTCAAACAAAACTCCGTCTCCATTTATAATAGCGCTTACTATATTTTTTACCCGCTCCTCTTTCAGTTTATCTATTAAACTATCTAAATGCGTGTCGCGTCTTTGTATTATATTTTCTTTCGCGGATTCAACATGATCTAGAGTTATTTTTTTTGTAAAATCTTCGTTTAATATTTTTACTACTATTTCTCTCGCTATAGCGTTTACCAGCCACGGCTGGCCTCCGGTTAATTCATAAATTCTATCTACTACTTCTTTTAAAAATATCTGCCCTGTATCTTTTGTGTGCTGACTGTATAATTCAGTTATTTCTTCTTTTGTGAATGTTCCCAAAAGAATTGATTCAGCTTTGATATTAAAGGGCGAGCCTGAGCCTAGAGACACTTCACTCGGACGAACTTTTGTTTTGTATTCCCGAACATCTCTTAATCCCACAAGCGCCACGGTTGAAGGAAATCGTTTTGGTCTTATTTGAAATCCATTTCGTAACTGCCTAAGAACTGACACTAAAACATCGTCATATAATGAATCTATTTCATCCAATAATAAAACTATTGGTTTAGTTTGAGAAATAGCCCAATCTATTAAGTAATTTTCTAATGTTAAATCTTTAGTATATTTTTCAGGCGGGATTGGACAATTTTTTTTATTGAGATATTGGCCGCTTGAACTGTAAAGAGAATTAATAATTTTTTTATTCGCGGTTTCTTCAGTTATAGACCTATACCCCGCGGACTCTACGGAAAACACTACTGAAATATAATTTCCTTCTTTATTTAATCTATGCGCCAATTCATGTAAAAGTGTTGTTTTCCCAGTCTGCCTCGGCGCGTGGATTGTGAAGTATTGCGTCTTCTCTATTAAATCGAATATGATTTTTTGGTTGCGCAAAGGGTCAATCATATAATGTCTTTCAGGCATACAAAAACCAGTTGTATTAAAATATCGTTTACTTTTCATTTT
>JYNY01000571.1 GCA_000954095.1 Candidatus Omnitrophus magneticus
TTTAGGAGGACTTTTCTATTTATATCCTTCTCCAAATGCAGTTTTCCGGTTTAAATATAAATGCCCGTAAGATCCCCTCTATTTGTTTAACGATACCTAGATTCTTAGGCACTTCGCAGTTATTCGCGGACATTTCTATTACTACTCTAAATAACTCAGATACAATTCCTTCCCCTTCCATCTGGACATATAACGGCGCTTGTTTTTCATCATTGAGCAAGTCTTTATCTTCGTCTGTAAGCTCTATATGATTTGTGTCTCCTATAGCGATTTTAGTTACGTCTATATCAGCGCCAAACGTGTCCTGCATTATTTTTATTGTATCAGAAAGAGAAATACTCCCAGACTGATTCACCAAATTAACATTCGCTTTCCCGAGATACGCCCCAAGCCCGGAATATTCAAGCGCTTTATCGAGTTTGTCTACAGTTATATTGCTGTCAAAAATATTTACTTGAATAAACTTTGACGCTTGTTCCG
>JYNY01000572.1 GCA_000954095.1 Candidatus Omnitrophus magneticus
TGATAGCCCGCGCATAATGAGCCTAAATCACTATTAATAACAATAGTATTATTTTTCGCGCCTGATATATTTGCTAACGCAATGCTAATAAACTCTCCTTCTCGCGCCTTTAATAATTTTGAGGTTTCGCCTGTGTCCTCATCTTGTATACGTTTTAACGCGGCAACATCTACTTCTGACGCGGTCCTAGCGGGCTATCAATTTAGGTCAAAAGAGTTTCCTGATATTTTAATAATAGTTTTAAATAACAATGAAGATTTTAAAAAAGGCATAGAGGATTTATTTAAAAGTAGAAAAATGAAATATAGTTATAAAGATGTATTAGAAGAAGTAGAGTATCATGAAACACGCGAGGCATATTGGATTAGACAAGGTAAGACTACAAAATCAGCGCATATTTTAGCGAGTTTTGAAACAGCGCGAAAATTCGCGCGACAAGATTTAGGCGGATTAAATTTATATCTTTGGACAGAAATAGAGCGGGAAGATAAATATGGAATGAGTTATAAAGATTTAGAGAGACTACGAAATGAAGATAGAAAATTTCAAATAGAAGTTTTATCAAGCGCGGGTTATGGGGAAGACGGAAAAATTCTAGAATTAAAATTTAGAGCGCGAGTCATAGATAGAATCGCGCGGATAATCGCTAGCGGGAAAGTAGAAGTCGGCGTAGAAAATAGAGGAACAATACTCGCGGATAGAGACATATCAATAAATACAGCAAAAGATATAGAGTTTAAAAAAGACAATGTCGCGGTAATAGCGGGCTATAGGCATACGGAAAAAATAGAATCAATGGAACAAGAAAAATCTTTTAAAAAAGCGCTAAGGAATTTTAATAGTGATATAAAACTTAAGTTTGGGAAAAATAGCGATAATAATCAGGTGAGATTATTCAGCATGGCGGAAGGCGCGGGAAATGTAGAGATATTAGCTAGTTTATTATTAGAGCTGAATAAAGTATTGGCGGGCTTAGAAAAAGAAGGAGATAAAAAGATAGAGCGAATAGTAGTGTATATGCCTGAAGTTTTAAGCGATGGAAGGACTGGCGCGGGAAAAGAAATAATAATGACATATTTAAAAAATATTGAGACACGAAACGCGCTTAGTATAAAAGAAGAGATAATAAAAAATATTGAAAAAAATTTAGCTGGAGAAGAAATAGTCGTAATGAAAGATGATTACTCGGATTTATCAAAAGATGGAGAAGTAAAATATCCTGACCTCGCGTTTAGATTTGTGTTAGCGCGTGAGATTAATAGCGTCCTGAGAAAAGAAGGGGACAATCAGCGAGAAGGTTTTATGGCTATAATAAATTTATTAGCATTACGCTCAGGATTTGACGCGGGTTATAAAGAAGAGCTAGATAAAATAACCGCGCAAATAAAACAAGGCAAAAACGCGGAAGAAATTTTAAATAGAATAATAATAAAAATAAAACCGATAAATTACGAGGAAATAGTAGAATACACAGCAATGCACGAGGCAGTAGCAAAGTCGTTATAATGTTGCACAATTTGTCATTCCAGAATTTGCCAAAGGCAAATATACGGAATCCATACAGGTTCCTTACGCCGCAGTATAGAATTTATAAGCGAGCTCATATTTTTTACGCAATTCTTCGCGGGAGTAAGTAGTTATTTTAGGGGTTAGAAAAAAAGGTTTTTTATATAAAAGGAAATCATCTGTATCATCGAAGTCATCTAGATCGCCACTATTGATAGGTTTGGCAGAAATTTTATCGTAATAATATTTAAAACTATTTTTGTCAGCCCCAGAATACGCCATAATCAAAAGGCTTAAAGATTCGAATATAGGTAGATATGTATTGTCTTTTAGGCCTTTATCTTGCATAAACATAATCCAAGATTGTTTTAAAAAATCTTTAAAATAATTAATATTCGAATCATCCGCTAACATTAAAATATCTTCTTTTTTAATAGAGTTATCATCAGTTAAAGTTTCTTCAATTTTTTGAGACAAATTGTTATCACTGGCGCTTGTCCTAATGATTTTTAGATTATTGATTGTTGTTCCGGTTTCTTTTTCAAGAATTTGTTTTAAGTTAGACGCGATTTTCCAAAACGGCATAAGAATAGATTCTTGATTTAATGTTTTACCAATATCAGTATCAATAGCAATAAGAAAAGTTTTATTAGGATTTAGAGTGAGTAGGCGCGCGAGATTTTTAATAAAAAATTCAGAGTGATATTCAAAAGTAGTTTCAGGGAAAGTAAAGTCAAGGTTAGGAAGTTGGTCGGTTAAAGGAGTTTCTTTCGGGCAGTTTTTGTATTCATATAAAGTGGTACTGCCTTTTTTGCTTGGTGTTTGAAACATGATATCTCCGCCTGATTTTAGAATTTTACAAGTATTTTCAAAAGCATGAGCAGTCTCATAAGTAATAGTTTTGTGAATAAAAATGTTATCTAGGGTGTATCCATAATTTTTGAAATATACATATCGTTCAAGATGTCCGCCGCTACTTACGCCAAATATAATTTTACCATCATTAGAAACAGCCATATCTTCAAACATTCCTGACTCGCCATTCAGCATTTGTTGAAGATGGATATTTTTAAAGGTTCCATCATGAGTAAAAAAATGTAAACCGCCGGGAGAAGAAACAAGAAGAGTTTCGCCATAAGGAGATTTTTTAGGTAAAAAGTCAATACAAGTCACAGGCCCGTATTGAAGAGGAATAGTTGTGTTCGGGTCGTCTGGGAATTTTTGATAATATTCGTCGAATTCATAAATGAATACTCTATTTTCAGCGCCGACATAAATTGTTTTACTGTCAGGTGAGAATTTAATAACATAAGGCGTTTTTGTAAATTCTTCAAATAATCTTTCAAGTTTCTTTTTTTCTTTTTCTGTATAGCTTGTGAATTGATCTACAAAATCATCTTCTAATATATTATGAGTTTCCACGGTTCTCGTATCTTCATCAACATATCCTTGTTCTAAAAGTTTAGGAAAAATTTCATGAAAGTTTAAATCTCTCTCTCTAAATTTATAAATATCAAGAGTGCCTTGATGAAGTATTTGCGAGAATTCATAGAATCCATCGCTATTACGGTTATAAATTCTGACTTTCCCGCCAATACTGCCTAGCGCAATATAATTTTTATCCGGAGAAAATTTTGCTGAAACTATAGGATTATCTTCATTGAAAAATGATTGTTTAGGAGTATTTGAAAATTTTTGAGAAGTAGAGTTATATTCCCAGAGAGTAACTTTACCTTTATCATATTCTTTTGTAGCAATAAGAAGTTCAAGTCCGTCAAAAGAAAAATCAACCATCTTTATAAGTTTGGAGACTTCATCATAATTGGTATGTTGTTTTTCTATTTTGCCATTACCAATATCTATAAAGTTATAATTTTCATCAATTTCTTGAAATGGTTTATCTTCTCCGAGTTTGTATAGTCGGACAATACAGTCTTGACTGCCGGCAACTATAATGCGATCAGTATAAAAATTATTTTTAGGTGACATGGCTGAAGCGTGAACAGGTTTTCCATTGGGGTTTATATAATGTCCAATAATATTAAAATCATCTTTATCTTCGCCTTTTTCCGCGT
>JYNY01000579.1 GCA_000954095.1 Candidatus Omnitrophus magneticus
AGACGCAAGGGAAAACGTTGGGAGACTATTGGCTGAATAATCATAACCATAAATTTATCTACTTAGGCTCAGGTCTTGAAGGTTCGCCAGTTCCCGAAATCCCGGGCGGAATGGCCCTCGCGATACTCTGTGGGTTTGGAGTGAGTTATTTGAAACGGATAAGGAATGCCTCCATGGATTCCCGCTTGCGCGGGAATGACAGAAGAGGGGGCGGGAATGACAGATGGGGAAAACTCCCAAAACTTTTAACTCTCTTAGTAATAGCGTTCGCCGGACTCTTTTGTGTTACGCCAATTCTGGCAAACGCCGCGAACGACTTAAACGGAGACGGGTATCCGGATATAGTGTTTTCGAATGAACTGAATGGTACAAACCGTAATATAAATTCCTATATATATTGGGGGGCAAGTACTGGGCCGTATTCTACAAAGACCGAACTTCCTACTAGCGGAGGAACCACTAGCTCTATAATAGACCTCAATAATGATGGGTATTTGGATATTGTCTTTTCTAATGTTTATAATGGTACCAGCTATAATATCAATTCTTATATTTATTGGGGAGCAAGTGCTGGGCCATATTCTACTAAAACCGACCTTGCTACTAGCGGAGCAAGGGGTAATTCTATCGCAGACCTTAATACTGACGGGTATCCGGATATTGTGTTTTCGAATTATCATAATGGTTCAAGTTATAGTTGTAATTCTTATATTTATTGGGGAGCGAGTTCCGGACCGTATTCGACTAAAACAGAACTTGCTACTATCGGAGCAACAGGTAATTCTATAGCAGATCTTAATAATGATGGATATTTGGATATAATATTTGGTAATCATAGAAATTCATCAAGCTTTCTTATAAATTCGTATATTTATTGGGGAGGAGCAACTGGGCCCTATTCAACTAAAACAGAACTTCCAGCGGTTGGGCCTGATGGTGACGTTTCAATAGCCGGCTCAAATATTTTTGGCAGTGAGTCTGGAGGAGGCAACGTCATTCCCCTCTGGGCAACGCAAGGCGGATACAGTTGGGGATTATTGACAAGCCCTGAGTATCAACTTGTGGCAGTAAAGAATGAGCAGTTAAATAGCGGTGCGCTGGATTTATCAGACCAAGAAATCGCGAATTTAACTAAACTTTATAAAGACGGGAAGGCCGGACAAAATCCTAGCGCTGTGACTATTGACGGTATAACATGGCGGTATATGCCTGAAACATTATCAGGCAAAACTTTTGGCGATAACTGGTATAACACAACAGCCAGCGGAAGATATTATTTTTATATGGGTAGTGGTATAGAAGGCGGACCAGCAAATACTCAGTGGAATTATATTTATAATTCCGAAAGCACATTATCAAAATCTTGGGATCCAACAGAAATAGACACGCTTTATAATGTGTATGACACCCATGCGTCAAATACAGTAGATTCTGAAACATGGAA
>JYNY01000574.1 GCA_000954095.1 Candidatus Omnitrophus magneticus
AAAATGAAAAGTAAACGATATTTTAATACAACTGGTTTTTGTATGCCTGAAAGACATTATATGATTGACCCTTTGCGCAACCAAAAAATCATATTCGATTTAATAGAGAAGACGCAATACTTCACAATCCACGCGCCGAGGCAGACCGGGAAAACAACACTTTTACATGAATTGGCGCATAGATTAAATAAAGAAGGAAATTATATTTCAGTAGTGTTTTCCGTAGAGTCCGCGGGGTATAGATCTATAACTGAAGAAATCGCGAATAAAAAAATTATTAATTCTCTTTACAGTTCAAGCGGCCAATATCTCAATAAAAAAAATTGTCCAATCCCGCCTGAAAAATATACTAAAGATTTAACATTAGAAAATTACTTAATAGATTGGGCTATTTCTCAAACTAAACCAATAGTTTTATTATTGGATGAAATAGATTCATTATATGACGATGTTTTAGTGTCAGTTCTTAGGCAGTTACGAAATGGATTCCAAATAAGACCAAAACGATTTCCTTCAACCGTGGCGCTTGTGGGATTAAGAGATGTTCGGGAATACAAAACAAAAGTTCGTCCGAGTGAAGTGTCTCTAGGCTCAGGCTCGCCCTTTAATATCAAAGCTGAATCAATTCTTTTGGGAACATTCACAAAAGAAGAAATAACTGAATTATACAGTCAGCACACAAAAGATACAGGGCAGATATTTTTAAAAGAAGTAGTAGATAGAATTTATGAATTAACCGGAGGCCAGCCGTGGCTGGTAAACGCTATAGCGAGAGAAATAGTAGTAAAAATATTAAACGAAGATTTTACAAAAAAAATAACTCTAGATCATGTTGAATCCGCGAAAGAAAATATAATACAAAGACGCGACACGCATTTAGATAGTTTAATAGATAAACTGAAAGAGGAGCGGGTAAAAAATATAGTAAGCGCTATTATAAATGGAGACGGAGTTTTGTTTGACAACTATGACGATTCGCTTCTATATTGCCGAGATTTAGGGATTATAAGCGAAACAAAACCTATAAGAATAGCTAATGAAATATACCGAGAAATAATTCCGAGAGTTTTAAATAGAAATTTGCAGGATAGTATTGAAGAAGAAGGCGAAACTAAATGGTATATAAAATCCAACGGTAAACTTGATATGGATAAATTATTAAAAGCTTTTCAAGAATTTTACAGTGAAAATTCTGAAGTTTGGCTTGAAAGATTTGATTATAAAGAAGCAGGCCCGCATTTACTTTTAATGGCGTTTTTGCAGAGAGTAATAAACGGCGGCGGCAGGATAAATCGCGAAATGGCAGTTGGAACAGGACGAACTGATTTACTTATAGAATTTAACGGAGATAAATTTGTTTTAGAATTAAAGTTAAAAAGAATGCCGTCCGCGAGACAAAAAGGCTTAGATCAAATCTCCCGCTATCTAGACACCCTCGGCATGACTAAAGGATATCTTATTTTATTTGAAATAAAACCTTCCAGTATTATTCCATGGGAAACCCGCGTTAAATGGGAAGATATTTCTCATCAGAATAAAAATATTACTATCGTGGAAATGTGAGACAACTTGTTGTTTGATTTATAAATAAAAATAAAATTGGAGGAAATTTTAAAATGAAAAGTAAACGATATTTTAATACAACTGGTTTTTGTATGCCTGAAAGACATTATATGGTTGACCCTTTGCGCAACCAAAAAATCATATTCGATTTAATAGAGAAGACGCAGTACTTCACAATCCACGCGCCAAGGCAGACAGGAAAGACTACGCTTTTACATGAATTAGCGCATAGATTAAATAAAGAAGGAAATTATATTTCAGTAGTGTTTTCGGTAGAGTCCGCGGGGTATCGGTCTATAACTGAAGAAACCGCGAATTTAAAAATAATAAATTCTCTTTATGAATCATGCGAGTTATTTATTTCTAAGGAGTTATGGCCGAAAAAGTCGCTAGCAGATGAAAAGTGTTCTTTACAGACTTATTTAAATAATTGGGCGGGTTCTCAAAAAAAACCAATAGTTTTATTATTAGACGAAATAGATTCGTTATATGATGACGTATTAGTATCAGTGCTAAGACAACTACGTAATGGTTTTCAAGGAAGGCCAAAACATTTTCCATCAACCATAGCTTTAGTGGGATTAAGAGATGTTCGGGAATATAAAACAAAAGTCCGTCCGAGTGAAGTGTCTCTAGGCTCCGGTTCGCCCTTTAATATAAAAGCGGAATCAATTCTTTTAGGAACATGGACAAAAGAAGAAATAGCTGAATTATACAGTCAGCACACAAAAGATACAGGGCAGATATTTTCAAAAAAAGTAATAGATAGAATCTATGAATTAACCGGAGGCCAGCCGTGGCTGGTAAACGCGGTAGCGAATGAAATAGTGGAGAAAATATTAAAAAGTGATTACACAAAAAAAATAACACTCGCTCACGCGGAAGAGGCGAAAGAAAATCTAATCGCGCGCAGAGACACGCATTTAGATAGTTTATTAGATAAACTGAAAGAACCCAGAGTTAAAAACATTGTCAGTGCTATTATAAACGGCGATTCTCTTGTGTATGACAACTTCAATGATGATCTTAGGTATGTTATAGATTTAGGAATTATCCGCAAAGAAAAATATGACATAATTTTTTCAAATGAAATATACCGAGAAATAATTCCTAGAGTTTTAAACTTTTCTATGCAAGAAAACATTAGAGAAGAAGGCATGACTTCTTGTTACATAAAACCTGACGCTAAGCTTGATATGGATAAACTATTAAAAGCGTTTCAAAAATTTTATCGCCGTAATAGTGAACATTGGCTAGAAAGATTTGATTATAAAGAAGCTGGACACGGGCTTCTTTTAATGGCCTTTTTGCAGAGAGTAATCAATGGAGGCGGCAGAATTGATCGTGAAATGGCGGTTGGCCGAGGACGAACAGATTTAACCATTGAATTCGCCGGCGAAACATTTGTTTTGGAACTAAAATTAAAAAGAGACAGCGATAGTAAAGAAGATGGCCTCGACCAAATTTCACGCTACCTAGACACACTCGGCATGACAAAAGGATATCTTATTTTATTTGAAATAAAACCTTCCAGTATTATTCCATGGGAAACCCGCGTTAAATGGGAAAATGTTTCATATCAAAATAAAAAGATTACTCTTGTGGAAATGTGAGATAGCTTATCGTTTGATTTATAAATAAACATGGAATGAATATGGAGGATTTTAAAAAATGAAAAGTAAACGATATTTTAATACAACTGGTTTTTGTATGCCTGAAAGACATTATATGATTGACCCTTTGCGCAACCAAAAAATCATATTCGATTTAATAGAGAAGCCGCAATACTTCACAATCCACGCGCCGAGACAGACTGGAAGGTTTTAATTCAAATAAAATAAGATAGCCTTTTGTCATGCCGAGTGTTTCAAGATAGCGTGAAATCTGGTCTAGGCCTTTTTGTTTCGCGGACGGCAGTCGTTTTAATTTTAATTCTAAAACAAATTTATCACCGTTAAATTCTATAAGTAAATCAGTTCGCCCTGTTCCGACTGCCATTTCGCGATTTATTCTGCCGCCGCCGTTTATTACTCTTTGCAGAAACGCCATTAAAAGTAAATGCGGTCCTGCTTCTTTATAATCAAATTTTTCAAGCCACATTTCAGAATTTTCACGGTAAAACTCTTGAAAAGATTTTAACAATTTATCCATATCAAGTTTACCGTTGGGTTTTATGTACCAAATACTTTTCCCTTCATCTCCGATAGCATCTTGGAACGGATCTGTAAGAACCCTTGGTATAATTTCTCTATAAATTTCATTTGCAATTTTGACAGGTTTTGTTTCAGAAATAATTCCAAGGTCACGGCAATATAAAAGATTGTCATTATAAGTATTAAAATCCATAAGGTCTCCATTGATAACCGCTGTTACTATTTTATTGACCTTAGGTTCTTTTAGTTTATCTAATAAACTATCTAAATGCGTGTCGCGTCTTTGTATTATATTTTCTTTCGCGGATTCAACATGATCTAGAGTTATTTTTTTTGTAAAATCTTCGTTTAATATTTTTACTACTATTTCTCTCGCTTCCGCGTTAACCAGACATGGCTGGCCTCCGGTTAATTCATAAATTCTATTTATCATTTCTTTAGAAAATACTTGCCCTGTATCTTTTGTGTGCTGACTGTATAATTCAGTTATTTCTTCTTTTGTGAATGTTCCCAAAAGAATTGATTCAGCTTTGATATTAAAGGGCGAGCCTGAGCCTAGAGACACTTCACTCGGACGAACTTTTGTTTTGTATTCCCGAACATCTCTTAATCCCACAAGCGCCACGGTTGAAGGAAATCGTTTTGGTCTTATTTGAAATCCATTTCGTAACTGCCTAAGAACTGACACTAAAACATCGTCATATAATGAATCTATTTCATCCAATAATAAAACTATTGGTTTAGTTTGAGAAATAGCCCAATCTATTAAGTAATTTTCTAATGTTAAATCTTTAGTATATTTTTCAGGCGGGATTGGACAATTTTTTTTATTGAGATATTGGCCGCTTGAACTGTAAAGAGAATTAATAATTTTTTTATTCGCGATTTCTTCAGTTATAGATCTATACCCCGCGGACTCTACGGAAAACACTACTGAAATATAATTTCCTTCTTTATTTAATCTATGCGCCAATTCATGTAAAAGTGTTGTTTTCCCGGTCTGCCTCGGCGCGTGGATTGTGAAATATTGTGTCTTCTCTATTAAATCGA
>JYNY01000575.1 GCA_000954095.1 Candidatus Omnitrophus magneticus
CTTTTAGCCGTTCGTATAAATTGCGTAGTCTTCTTTGTCTCATTGACCTTTCTTTATCACGCCTGCCGTTACTAAAAGTCAATATATACAATTCTTTTTCTTCTCGGATAAGTTTTACTTTTACATTTTCTTGAACTTTTTTCCATGGTTCTTTTAATAATTGTTTTTCAAGCTTAGACAGTTTTCCTCTTGGCGTTCCGACAAGATAATCAGCATTATGTTCTCGCATTTTTTTAAGACTTTCTTCGGTAGGAATGCCTCTATCCATAATCCACAATCTATTTAATTTGCCATATACTGTTTCTATCTTTTTTAAAAATTCCGGTAGAGTTGTCCGGTCTTGAGTATTTCCCGGCATAACTTCATAGGCCACCGGAAAACCTTCTTTAGTGACTATAAGCGCAATTACTACTTGCACGCAATCACTTCTCTTATCTCTACTATATCCGAATTTTTTTAATCGTTCATTATCTTTTGAATCTGCCTCAAAATATGTGCTGGTAAGATCGTATAATAAAACATCATAGGATATATTAAATAATGTTTTCCAACGTTCAGATAAAAATGAAAATAAATCTTTTTTGGGCGCGTGAAGTAAATCCAAACAGCGATACAAAGTATCATCTAACGCGATAGAATCATCCTCTCCTAGTATGGTGCGTCTAACACTTCTTTACATTTGGTTATAATGCTTCCCTTGTCCAGACCAAAATTAAACAAATTTAAGGTAAAAAAAATTTTTAAGATTTCCACCTTATCTATTTTTTTCTTGTAAGATATACCTCCTTTTTCTAGTCTGTTTATTTTTGTAAACATAAATATAGTAGTAGTAAGTGTGGAGACTGTGTATAACTGTGTAACAGTTATACAAGTGATGGATGACAAGTTGTGGGTAACCGCTTTGGGGTTATCCACAATCTTGTCTCCAGAACGCCAGTATCCACACGTTCTTGGTTAATAATCTCAAAACCAGCCATCCGAGTAAACAGTATAAAATTTTTACGGTAAACTCAAAGAGTTTCCTTGTGATGGCTGGCAAAATTTTATCCCGTAATACACCTCCCATGGCGTTTGATATAT
>JYNY01000576.1 GCA_000954095.1 Candidatus Omnitrophus magneticus
TGTCCGCGCCACAATTCCCATCTCGCTTATGGCGGAGTTGATCGGGGAGTTTTGAATAGTGATGTCTCTGGCGATAGAGGCGCTTTTAGCGTCATGGCCGACGCATATGATCCCAAGCCCCGGGATTAGAATCACTCGCGGCATAAAGTCTATATTCGCGCGGATACCTAAATCACTTGATTGACGTTTCACATAGGACTCGTACAGGGCGGCATACTGTTTAATGGCATTGGCGATGCGTGTTTTCTGTTCTGTGGGTTCGGCGTCGAAATCAAGGCCATCAATCCACAGTGGGAACGCCTTGGTTCTTATAAGATAGTCTGACGTGATAGGCGACGTGAGGGCAATGTCTTTGCTCCCCGAAGTGGCGAGGAAGTCAAGGACCTCTCGATTAATCAGGGGCGGGAG
>JYNY01000577.1 GCA_000954095.1 Candidatus Omnitrophus magneticus
AATAGATACCCCCGCCTTTACAGGCGGGGTTCTTTTTCAGAATTCAAACTTCGTTTGTCCTGTGTCTTCCTTCTCTTGACTCTGAATATATCTACAGATAATCGCCTCATCTATCCCCACCGTTGAGACGAAAAATCCTTTCGACCATATCCCCTCATTGTCCCAATACACTTCTTTCAAAAAACGAAACTTCTTGCTCATGTGCCTACTTGTATTTTTTTTCAACGTTTCAACAACCATACTTACTGCATATTTCGGTGGAATTACCATTTGCAAATGAATATGATCAATATCTATTCCTACAGCAATGTATTCCCAGTCGGGGTAATACTCTCGGACCTCAAGAAGTTTCGTTTTCAGATATTCACGAACTCCTTTGTTCAGGATTTTTCGTCTAAATCTTGTAACCCATACTATGTGGTACTGCGTCCTATATACACTATGTGCTGACTTTATTAATCTCATTTACTCAGTATAACATACACGGAAGACACAGGAAATATGCTCTCATCCCCGCCTTTACAGGCGGGGATTTCCCGCTAAATTAAATTAATAAAAAATAGCCGCATCTAAATTTGTAAGCAAACAAAGAAAGGCCGCGCGTTATTTCTTTACAGTTATAAAAGATAATGTCCTTCCTGCGTGTTTTTTCCTGTGAGAAAAAATATCTTTGCCGGAACAAATACTACAAATATCCGTATCGCAAAAACTATTTTCATCTACTCCATATTTTAATAATGTATTTCTAGAAAAATTAACAGGATCGAAAAAAATACGCTCTCCATTTCGAGATAAAAATGGAACAAAAGATTTATGCCCGAAAAATTCTTCTCCAACAGAATAGCAACATTTCCGCATTCCGGGGCCAAGTATTATTTTAAAAGATGATAATTCTGAGATATTAACGCATCTTATAATATTATCGAGTATTCCGCATATCGCCGAACGCCAGCCCATATGGATAACACCTGTAATTTTTAATACCTCGCTATGTAAAATTATAGGCATACAATCAGCGGTTTTCACAACTAAACTTAAATCTTTACTATTTGTAAACAAGCCGTCGCCTTCATATTCGCCGGCATCTTTTACAAAACAAATCCTCTCTGAATGAATTTGTTTCATATAGGCTATTTTTTTTGTAAATCCAAATGATAAAAATAATGAGGATATATCTTCTTCTGGTTTCCCCTGAAAAAAAGTAGATGTAAAACCAGAAAATATTTTTTCAGGAAACCATCCATCAAATATATAGCTTAAATTTTTATGAATTATCTGCATGCGAGAAATTACGATGGAATAAAAAGATGATGATTGTTGACGTGATAAATATTGAACTTTTAAAATACCACAATCTTAAAAAAAGAATCAAAATAAATCAGCTAAAACACCGTCACGGGCGTATAAAAATACACCCGTCTTAACTCATTTTTTTTAAAGCTTCCTGAATCATGGGAAGAATCTCATTAACTTCTTCTTTAGTCATTCTACCAAGTTTAGAAAACTTGTACTCACCTTGGTTATCTTTTATTTCGCGAGTAATCTGTAATTTTTCTTGACCTTTATTATAAGAATACACGCTGACTGTTAAACGGCTACTTTCATTCTCCACTGACTTTGTAAAAGCGCATACATCTAATTTGCTATCGTAAGGCATATCACCCTCCCATCTTGACTATCACAACTACAATTCTTTTTATAAAATTTAAAAATAATAAATTAGGCAATAAGCTTTAGCCTATCGCCTAATTTATATTTATAAATAATACTTGAAATTAAAAAAAATGCAAGAATGGGAATAAAAAACTACTCTATCAATTTTAATATTCTTTCAATTTTGCCCATGTTCTCTTGCCTATAACGCCATCTGCTGTAAGACCATTTGCCTGCTGAAAAGCCTTGATTGCTTCTTTAGTCTTCGGACCTAATTTACCATCTACCGGGCCGTCATAAAAACCCGCCGCTTTTAAAGCGCTTTGCACGCTTTTCGCGGGATATTTACTTTTGGAATATCCGGTGCTACTAACCTTTTTAGAATAATTATCCGAATAAGAACTGCTACCCGACTTAAAATTGACATCTGTTCCGTAATCAACCTTTTCTTTTACAATTTGAAGTTCTTCACTGTTATCATTTACTTTTTGTTCTAAACTTTCAACCCTAGTAGACAATTCTTCAATGTCTTGCGTACCCTTCCCTTTATGCGTTGTCGCGCAACCAGAAAATAATAATGCCGCTATCGCGAAAATTAATAAACCTTTACTCATACGCTTTTACTCCTCCTTAAAATAAGACTTCTCCCTAAAATTATAAATTATTTGGCATCAGATTTTATTTTTGAGTTATAAAATCTTTGTATAATCATATACATATTAGACTTTTTTGCAAGAAAATTTTATATGGACAGTTTATTTGTTTTTCTATAATACTTTAGACCCGCGCCGTATATAACCATTCCTGACATACCAATGTACCGCTGAACGCAATGTTTCTTTAAATGGCTTATCCTCTAACCCTAAAACCTTATGCGCTTTTGAACTATCATATTTCGCGCCGAGTATAAAATATTTTACTACTTCACTTGAAATGATAGGACGAATCCGGCCAGAAAGCCCAACCAGACCTAACCCATCTTCCGCTATTCGAGACACAAGTTGGCTATTTTACTGGGTTTTAGGCAAAAGGTCGGCCCCACATTTATTAGGTTGATATTGAATTTTTGGTGGTGGCTGATTGGGAAGTTTTAGTTTAAGTTTATACAAAAGTAGCGCTATATCTTTTTCAGGATATGTATATCGGGGCAGAATAAGTTCTCTTCCATCGGTTGTTGGCAAATGTACATCTATCATTTGCATAGTTTTAAATTTTTCTAAGATTGCGCGTGGTGTAATACCCGGCGCATGCTGTTTTGCCTGTTGTTTTAATGTTATCTGAAGGCAATACGCCAAGAAAGATACAAAAATATGTGCTTCTATTCTATTGTCTAATTGATGATACACAGGCCTCAGATGAAGATCACTCTTAAGTTCTTTAAAGGCTTGTTCTATTTCAGTCAATAAAATATACCGTTGCCAAAGTTCTTCAGGTTCACCATCTTGTAAATTAGTTCGTAAAAGATATGTGCCTTCTTTAAATTGTTGTTCCCGAAGTTTTTCTCGATTTATTTTAAAAGTAAAAGTATCTCCCGAAATTTTTTCATTTTTCATTGGAATTCTTATATCTATAATATTCCATATTCTTCCCGCTTCTTTACGCGCTGTCCCTAATTTCATTAGTAATTCATCTCGTGTTATTTTTTTCATCTCTTTTAGCTCTTTTAGCCGTTCGTATAAATTGCGTAGTCTTCTTTGTCTCATTGACCTTTCTTT
>JYNY01000578.1 GCA_000954095.1 Candidatus Omnitrophus magneticus
TCTTCTTCTGACGATATAACTTGAAAGTCAGCCTGCATATCCTGAGCTTTTACTTTTAAATATTCAGCGCGTGTTACTAATTGCGATTGATTTAATTTATCAACTTGGTCATAATATTTTTTCACGTTTTCTCTAAACTTTTTTTGTATCTCTAAAGCTTTAATTGATTTATCAAGGCTGTAATAGGCTTTTTTTGTGTCAAAAACTATTTCATCAATTATTTTTGCGTGTTCGAATTTTATAAGATCCACATTTGTTTTTGCCTGACGAAGCGCGAACCATTTTTCCATACCGTCAAAAAGAGTCTGCTTAACCCCTACTTGATATTTGTCTCCTCTATAATGACGGACCATTCCATCAGCTCCAATACGGCCAGAAGACATTTCTTTACGCAGAGTTAATGACGGAAAAAGATTTCTATACGCTTCAAATACTCTAAATTCAGAAAGTCTTATATTACCGAGAGACATATTTATTCTAGGACTATTTACCATCGCGGTATAAACGCATTGATTTATGGAATAATTTTTTTCTTTTTCAAGAATAATAGGTTTAAGCTCTTTATCGGTTTTACCAGCTAGAATGTCCATCCATGACGGGCCTTCGCCATGTATTTTTTCTAAATCCACATTTACTTTTTCTTGGGTTTTAGATAATTTCGCGGGAAGTTCTTTTTCAGATTTTTCGCGCTGTTTTATCATTTCTTCTTGCGACACATCATTCATTAAATTTTTAACGCCTTCACTTTGAGGGGATTTTTCATTTGCCTTAAATGCAAATTCGCGGGCCTTTTTATAATTACCTTTACTTAGATAATACCTAGCTTTAAAAATATATTTATCCGCTTTCTTGGATAATTTATTTTTTAAATTTTCATACTGCGCAATTTTTTGTTCTAGAATATTTTTTTTAGATAGAATTTTCGCGACAGGTTTTACTTCTTTTTGAATAGCCTCATTTTTTTTCGCGTCTTCTTTACTGGCCGCGATAGCTACGGGAACGGATGATTCTTGATGTGTAACATTTTTTAGCATGGAAGTGGAAGTAAAAGATACACTCGGACTATCCGTTTCATTTTTTGTATCTGCGCCTAGAAATTCTTCCGAATTTACGCCTTCCAAAGTATATTCACTATCTGCTTCCTCTGAATTTGCTTTTGTCTGGAACAATAATCCCATTGTCAATAAAAATAACACGTGCAAAAAAATAAAACATATATATTTTTTTTTCTTTGGTAGCACTTGAATGTCCTTTTAAAGAATAAACTGTTCTTGTCAGTCACGAACTAACAAAAATATTCAATTCTAATAATTTTTACAAATCAAAAAAACGCTACTAAAAACTTCTTTCACAATTAACAAATTATTGCGTTCCCGCCGGTGGAGTTTCAGGTTTTTCAGGCTCAGTATTTTCACCCTCTTTTTGCTTCTGACGGTATTGCCTCATATACTCGCGCATATAGGTTCTATGCCGTTCTTTATTCGCCTCACGATATAATTGCAAATAATCTCTATGTTTTTTCCGCCAGTCAAGAGACCTTTCACGGCAAGATTGTTTCCATGTATCATCATGCGCTTCTTTGTATTTAAAATAATTAGGATTCGCCGTACGCCACTCGCGCATATTCATAAGCTGGCGCTGATACTGGCATTCAAGACTTGAGCAAATCTCTTGATTCGGCCTGTATTTATTAGGCACAAAAGATTTACTGCAAATCTTACATTTTCTGTCTTCCATGTTTTTTTCTTGTTGCTCACTTTTCTCATTCTCCACAATTACACCTCCATAAATAATTCTCTAACACATAATAATGCCGCTCCTTTAGAAGGAGCGGTTTCCCCTAAAAACACATCATAAACTTTAAAATCAGCCCATTCTTTTTTGGGCATAAATATTTTAACGGTTGATTGCAAATTTTCTAAAAAATACTTTTTTATTTTTTCTATTCCGCCGCCTAAAACAACATCCATCGTCTCAAACATATGTACTAAGCATGTAATCCTGACACTTAAAGCCACTGCTGTCCTTTTAATAATATCCAATGCGAGTTTATCATTTTTATTAGCCGCTTCAAAAACTGTATCCAACGAAATATTTTCTATATTCCCGCCTATCAGAGAAACAATGTCTGACCCTATGCCACGCGAGATAAGTTCTTTTATGTTTTCTACGATATTAAAATGATGCCACCCTGTTAAATATTGATAGCCCTTGTCATCCTGAGTTTCTACTGATTCAAAAACAAGACCATCTTTAAAAAGAACGCCGTTTCCTTCATCAGAGTGAATATATAAAATATTTTTTTCTTTAAGATTAGTGTTGAAAAATTTTTCGGCATATCCCGAACTCGCTGAATTTTTTATAATCATAACATTTTTATTTAATATTTTTTTTAAAAGTTTCGCTGTAATAAAAGAAACTTTAGAATCTATAAAATTTTCATCTACAGACAATCCAATAATATCCGCATAATTATTATGTTGTAGACTGTTTAACACACCTTCTAATTTTTTATTAAGATGCTCTTCTAAATCTTTATTTTTTATTTTTTTACCGCTGGCAAGTTCTAAGTTTATTTTTTTTTCAAACAAAATTTCTCCGGCCAAATTCATTAAAGTAAAATAGTAAGAATTATTTGAAATACCTATTCCAAGTACCGGATTAAAATTCTTATTAAATTCAAAAGTATTGGCACTCCCTTGTATCTCATTAATCAATTTTCTATTTTGACAAGAAAATAAATATTTTAAAGTAGTTTCGTCTTCTTTAAAATCTTTTATAGTTATCTTATTTGATTTCGCTAAACGAGAAAATATTTCTAAAGCATGCCTCTTATTTTGATAAACTTGCTTTATTGTCGAAAAATATTTTATTTCTTTTTTTGTTTTTGCCACGAGAAGTCCTTCTCTTGTCATGTATCAATTTTTTTCTTATTAGTTTTATGGTTAGGCGAAAAAATATAAAATATCTTTTATGTAAACCATATATTGTTAGGAAGTATCGGTATGTTATAACTAACTTTCTATAATTGTTAATATACATTCATTTTACAAAGAAGTCAAATTTTTAAAATATTTTAGATTATTTTTTCAGGTTTATTGGTTGAATTAGTTTAAAATATAAAAGAATAATAACTAAAACGATATGATATAAAAAGGAAATACTATCTTTTGCCCATATTGGAATAATTTTTACTATATGGCTGTTAAAGGTTAATAGCCCAGAATACATTAAAATTTTATTTATTACCACATATCCTGAAAAAAATATTAAAAGTTCATTAGCCCATAAGCGTCGCTTAAGTATACCAATGCCTAAGATAATTGAAAAAATTGCTGTAATAACAACAAATATATAAACATTCCATGGTTTTATTGGGATACCTACATGCCAAGTTTGAACAATAAAACAGCCCATAAGCGCGGTAATTCCTATAAATAATTCAATTATTCCTATTAAAAAAAAGATGAATTTTTTAGGTAGCATAATATACCAATCCTTTTTTGCTTTTTTAGAAAAGTATAGCATAATAAATTTCATCTTAAAAAAATGCTTCTAAAATTTGTATTTTTGTATTTTTTAGGTATACTTTATTATGAGGTTAGTTTTTAGAAAGTATAATAAAATTATTTTATATTTATTTATAAAAATTTAAATAAGGAGATTATTGTATGAAAAAGATATATTTTATATTTTATATTTTGATGCTATCTTTTTTTTCAAATATAGACGCGGAATGTTCTATAGAAAAATATGCTGTTTTATTTAATGGGGGATATCAATCAAGTTATAATTACGCGGCGTATTATAATGACATGCGGCAAATGTATGATGTACTTCTTAATATTTATGAATTTCCTGAAGAGCATATTATCATATTGCAGTCTGACGGCCAAAATAGCACGAATGATTTAAGATTTAAATATGCTAATGGTTCTAATTATTATGTTAATTCCGCTTGGGATTTAGACACAGATGGAGACTATGATATAGAAAGCGGCGCGGCTACTTCTCAAAATCTTTTTGCGGAATTTACCGCGTTAAGTTCTATAATTGACAGCGATGACCTTTTTTATTTCTGGGCAACAGGGCATGGCGCGAATGACCCGGGGGTTCTTAACGCAAGTCTGGCAGGATGGAACAGTACACTCTTTAGTGATGCTAATTTTGCCAGCGCTGTGTCGAGTATAATAGCCGGAACAGAAATATATGTTTTTGGACAGTGTTATAGCGGAGCTTTTATTGATAATCTTACCGGACAAAGTAATGCTATCATTGTTACTGCCTGTGATTCTGAAGAACTTTCATGGACATGGTACAATACTCCCACAGTCCAGTATCAATGGGGAACATATACTAACAACACGGGAGACCGTTCATTATTTCTTAAAGAATGGGCAAAAGCTTTAAGCGGTTACGCGGATTATAATAGCGATGGAGAAATTACTATGTTTGAGGCTTTTTACTACGCGGAACATAACGATTATACCGGCCCATACGGCGCTGTTCCTAAAGAAAATCCGAAATATAACGATATTTTTAATATAGGAGGATTGGTCACATTAAATAATTGGGAAGGAAGTCCTGTGCCGGAACATCTATTTCCGGTATGTATTTTAGCGATAATGGTTTTTTCTGGATTCCACAGTTCACACTACCCTGGGTATCCGCACGATTACTGTCTTATGTGCTGCTGATGTGCTGATTGTTCCCACGCCTGCTTAATTGCTTGTCTACTCCTCCCCGCTGCAGTTTCTCTAGTTTTATCGTACGGGAGGGAGAAATATGGGAATTTTTCAAGCAGTAAAGCAAGGGTTTTGTAAATCTTTTTAA